>NZ_LMVP01000012.1 GCF_002287235.1 Methanosarcina spelaei | reverse complement strand
TTGAGGCTGAGGAATTTGAGGCTGAGGAATTTGAGGCTGAGGAATTTGAGGCTGAAGAATTCGAGTCAGATGAAACTGAAGCGGAAGATCGAAAAGTACAGGATCTCAAAAAAAAGGCCTCAAAAACAAGGACTTCAGACAAAGAGTAAATTGACCTCATACATGATGAAATGGCCTCTAACGAAAGCGCGAGTCTCAAAACTAATGAGAAGGTTTGTTTTTATCTGATAAGAGACACTTCCGGCTACGAGAGATGTAGGACTCAGCATTTCTTAGTTTACGGACATGAGCAGAGGAAGTTCATGCAGACCAGGATAGAAGCCATAAAATGAAACTTAATCTTTATCTTTTTATCTGGATTAATTCAATAGACTATAGTTTGATGAACTACATTTCGATGTGCCTTGTAAAAAGAATGAACACTTTATAAAAGGCACTTATCCTGACTTATATCTGACCTTTTTTTATACTTTCTTCTGCTTTCTTCTACTTCTTTCTACTTCGTTCCACTTTTTTTTACTTCTTTCCACTTTTTTACTTCTTTCCACTTTTTTACTTCTTTCCACTTTTTTTACTTCTTTTTACTTTTTTCATTCCTTTTTACTTTCTTCTACTTTCTTCTACTTTTTTCATTCCTTTTTACTTTCTTCTACTTTTTTCATTCCTTTTTACTTTCTTCTACTTTTTTCATTCCTTTTTACTTTCTTCTACTTTCTAAAATGTAAGAATCTTAGAGTCGATTTAGACCCAAATATTAATAATATTCTGGATAATATAATTCTCAGGAAATAATATAGGGTTGGGGGAAATTTGATTGGAGTTTTTAGATGCTTCTTGTGAAGCTGCCAGAGGAGTGAGTCTTAATTCTGCGCTATTGAAAACAATTTTATCGAAAATAATTCTCCTTTTGCTGCTTACTCTATGCCTGGTGTCTTTAGCCAGTGCAAAATACTCACTGGAAGGAGCTAAGACAGATATAACTGTTAATGCCAGCGGGGTAGTCCATGTTGAAGAATCGATTTCATACGCATTTGATGGTGATTATGCTGATATTCACAGGGAACTCAAAGCGTTGCCTGGAGAATCTATTCGAAATGTAAGGGGACGCTGTTCGGACAAAGCATGTAAACTCAAAATTGAACCGATTTCAGAAGGGTACAGACTAATAGGCGAGCTTCCAGATTCCACTCCGAAAAAATTGACACTTTTTATTTCTTACGATTATTATGGTGCAGTTAAAGTTCACGAGGATGTCTCCGAATTAAGTTATAAGCTGTGGGGAGGCGAATGGGAGAAACCTCTTAAGAGCTTTAAAGGGAATGTTATTCTTCCGGTGAAAAACGAAAGCGAAATCCGATACTGGACTCATCCGGTTGCTTATACACAGGAAGCGAATATGGGAAACAATATCATTAGTTTAAGGACAAGAGAAATACCATCTACTCAATGGTATGAAATCCGAGTGGTTTTTCCAAGGATTGCATCCTCAGGTTTCGGTTCTGTCAAGGTAGATGAGGTTAGAGGACTTGAAAAAATAGTAGCTACTGAAAATGTATACCAACAGAAAAATTCGATTTTAAATAGCCTTTACAGGAAGACTTTTCTGTTTGCACTATTTGTTCTTGTATTTCCTTTACTTATATACTATAGATATGGAAGAGAACAAAAAATCGTTTATGATAACGTTTCTGAAATAAAAGTGCCTGAGAATTCCAAACCTGTATTAGTGAATGCCATTATAATGGGAAATAAGGGTACTCCCACAATAGACGGATTTACTGCCACGATTATGGACCTTGTTAACCGCGGCTATATCTCTTTGCGAAATTTGAAACCTGAAGAGATAGGCTCAATCTATACCCCAGAATTAAACTCATCCCATAGATCAGAGTCAGACTTACCCTATAAATCGGACTCGGAATCGCCCTATACATCAGAATCCGGATTCAGAGATTTTATGGTTGAACTTGTTAACAATGAAATATATTCAGATGCGGATTCAGATGCGGAAGGAAAATTATCCGAGCTGGAAGATTTTGAAAAAGATGTACTTTATCTGTTAAAAACTCATGCTCCTGAAAGAAAAATCTCCTGGAAGAAACTTGAGACGGAATTACAAAGCGGAAAGAATTTCTATAAATTCCTAACTTCCTGGAATAGAAAAGTTCAAGTACACACTACATTTGATAAATATTTTCAATTTACAGGAAATATATACATATACTGGTTTGCCCGCACCATTCTAATAGCTTCAATTACTTATTATATTCTGATTTCAGGATTTTTCCCTTCAAAGGCTTTTCCTCTGGCTTCAAAAATAAATGTACTGACCAGTTTAATCGGGATTTTCGGGTTCGCTATGATAAGGTGCTCAGGCATGTTCATAACAATATTTGGGCGCTGGACCCCCGAAGGAAGCCTTTACTACAAGCAATGGGATAATTTCAAAAAATATATTACAGACCTTTCTGCTCTTAAAGAACACCCTCCTGAATCAATAGAGACCTGGGACTCTTATCTGGTGTATGCTATATCCCTAGGAATTGCAAAGGAATTGCTTCAAAACATGTCTCTGATCGTTCCGTCAGAACAGTTAAGAGAGAGCAACTTCTATCCCATAAGTTCCAACTATAACCGATCTGAGTATAGTTCTGGAAATGTTTCCACTTTATCCTATTCTGGAGATATAAATCGAGAAGACGATAATACCGGTAGCAGCTAATAGCTGAAAACACAGAAACAACTGAAAACACAGAAACAACCGAAAACACGGAAACAACTGAAAACATAGAAACAACTGAAAACATAGAAACAACTGAAAACACAGAAACAACTGAAAACACGGAAACAAAAAAGAAAAATACTATAAAAATAACATTTCCCGGATAAGATAAAACGGTGCCGAAAAATGGACATTACTCACTTTTTAAATCAGATAAAAGCTTCCAGCCGCTATGAAAACCAGATCGTTCATAATGAAAAAATTCCTGCAAGGGAAGCTCTGTGTTCTCCTCTTCCCCTTGAACAGCAGGTAAAAGCAGCTCTTTCAGGCATAGGAATCGAAGATCTGTATGTGCACCAGGCAGAAGCTATAGAAAAAATTCGGGAAGGAAAGGATATCGTACTCTGCACGACTACAGCAAGCGGAAAGTCCCTTACTTACATGGTTCCTGTTTTTGAAACTATTCTCAATGAACCCGAAGCAACTGCCCTTTATATATCTCCTTTAAATGCACTTGTAAATGACCAGTTAAAGTCTTTTCTGGAATTAGAAAAGGCACTGAAATCAGGTGCAGGTATAGCTCGTTACACAGGCGCCCTTTCAGAGGCCGAGAAAAGGAAGGTAAGAGAAGGGCAAACTAATGTAGTTTTAACAAATCCTGAAATGATTCACATGAGTTTTCTTGCCTGGCATCATCTCTGGAAGCGCTTTTTCTCAAACCTCAGGTTCATAGTCGTTGATGAAAGCCATTACTACAGGGGAGTTATAGGCAGTAACATGGCAAACCTGCTCAGGCGTCTTTTGCGCGTGGCTGAGTACTATGGAGCCTCTCCACAGTTCATCTGCTGTTCCGCAACGATCGGAAACCCGGACGACCATACTGAAACTCTTATCGGGAGAAAAGCTTCGGTTATTGAGAACAACGGTTCTTTACAGGGCAGCCAGCAATTCGTTTTCTGGAATCCACCACTTTATCTGAATAATAAGGGTTGTACACTAAGGAGAAGCAGTTTTTCCGAAGCTTCCTCGCTTTTTTCTAAGGCTGTGCAGGCAGGCTTTCAGACATTGGCCTTTACCCGATCCAGGCAGGGAGTTGAGAGGATGTATAAGAGTTGCAAGGAGATATTGAGAAGCAGAGATAGCCCTCCTGCAATCTGCTCGTACAGGAGCGGCTATTTTGACAGGGAAAGAGAAGAAATCGAAAAGAAAATGAATTCAGGGGAACTTAGAGGGGTTATTTCTACAAATGCTCTCGAACTGGGGATAGATATAGGAGGGCTCGATGCCTGTATTCTGGATGGTTACCCAGGAACGGTAATGAGTACCAGACAGCAGGCAGGCAGGGCAGGCAGGAGTGGAAAAGAAAGTCTTGTTATCCTTGTTGCAGGCACAAATGCCCTTGACCAGTATTATATGAGAAATCCTGCCGACTTTTTTGCAAGAAGCAGTGAAAATGCTGTGCTCAATCCCAAAAACCCGTATATCCTTTCAGGGCACCTGCTCTGTGCCGCAAAAGAGATTCCTCTGCAGGCGTCCGATGAGAATTTCTTCGGTAAAGGGTATCCGAGAGTTGTGGAACTTCTGGAAGCCGAGGGCCTGCTTGCAGGTGACGACCTGAAGTATTCTACGGACCCGTTTCCGTACAAACACGTTTCGCTTCGGGGAATCGATAATAATACTTACTCTCTCCTTGCTTTTGAGGGGGAAAAGCGCTTCCCTATAGAAAAAGACATTGAGGAAACCCTCACATTCAGGGAGTGCCATCCAGGGGCGGTTTATATACACAGGGGGGGATCATATCACATAAACAGGATCGACCATGAAAAGAAAGAAATCCATGCCATAAAAACGCATGATACCTATTATACGAAACCCATGATCGACTCGTCCGTGCTTGTGCAGGAAACCTATGCGGTAAAACCGATTTTGCATGCATCGGAAGTCGAAGTCGGGCTTGGGGAAGTTGAGGTAACGGACAGGATTATAGGGTACAGGAAAATCCAGGCCCAGAGCAATGATGTAATGAGCGCTCACTCCCTTGAGATGCCTCCTGTAAGCCTTCAGACAATGGCTCTATGGCTTAAGCTTCCGGACAGGCTGCAGGAACTGGTAACAGAACACAAGCTGGGTTTTGCAGGTGGGATCCATGCAATCGAACACGCGATGATTTCAATGTATCCTCTTCACCTGCTTGTGGACAGGAGCGATGTAGGCGGAATTTCCACACCGTCTCACCCTGACCTCGGAGGCAAAAGCGGGATATTCATTTATGACGGGCATCGGGGAGGAGTTGGGTATGCTGAAAAAGGTTACGACCTTATAGAAGAGGTGCTGGATGGCACTTTAAAAGCAATCGAGAGCTGCCCATGCGAAAGCGGCTGTCCAAGCTGTATTCAGTCCCCAAAGTGCGGTAACAATAACGAACCCCTGGATAAACATGCTGCAATTATGCTCCTGCACGAACTCCTTGGAAAAGCTCCTTATATTCCGCCTGAGAGAAAAGAAAAGCATCTCTCCGAAGTTAGAGCTTCCAGACCAGCTCCCGAAAAAAAGAACACGGAAGATGCTCTAAGCAGAGTCAGGCGCCAGCTCAGGAGGGAAACCATAAAACAGGAAACTCCGGCAGCGCAGGAGAAAAAAGAAAAAACCTTTATTGCCACGGACGGAAGCGGAGGAATGATAGGAGTAATCTCTGCCCCTGCTCCCGAAAAAGCTGCCGCAAAAACTTTTCACCAAAAATTTCGAGGAAAAAAAGAGCCTACAAGAGAGAAACCTCTTGAAATCTGCATCAGAGACCTTGGAGCAGGTAATGATTATAACTTTTGGCTCTGGATTGAAGTTTCAGAAAACGAAGGATATGAAGCCAATAACGAAAAAAATAATAAAAAATTTGTGAAGAAACTAATTATCAGGAAAGTGAACTGAAAAAAGGAAACAGAACAATTACTTTTATACTGAAATAACGGAAAAAGCCAGAAATTGAAGGCGAAAGGGTAATAGGAGATATCAATTGAATCTGACAAGACAAAACCTTTCAACCCACTTTCCGCAGATGTACACAAAAATGCCACTTATTATCTCAATACGGCAATAAGCTAAAAACTTAAAATCGGATTTGATGAGATAATATGGCAAATCGGCAAATAAATTCTACATCTGTGTACATCTGCGGAATGTAGGTTTCAACAAACTCTTTCGCCTTATTCGAGTAAATTCTGTAGCCAGTTATATTTCGTCTCTATTTATTTTCCAGATAATCAGTTCTCTTTTGAAGATATTCATTATTTTTTGAATATATTCCTTATTTTTTGAAGACTGTGATGTACTCAGGTATGAGTTTAGTATTACTGCCATTTTCATTCATCCTGCTTTCGGCAGGTCGACATAAAAATCCATTCAATTTTTCTATTGATATCGTTTTTTTTAGAACTTTTGATATTTAATTTAAATCAAAAATTACTAAATGTTAACCATAACATAATTAATATATATTTATAATATATGAGATAAAAGACAAATCATGCTAGATAGATAATCCGCAAGATGCTGTTTTTTAACTTAACCTACAAAAAATAACAATTAAGAATATTTAGATGTTGGAATGTGCTTGCTGCCGAATGTAGGATTCATCACTATAAGGCTTATATTATATTTTCCAGGTTCAGTAAATGTATGAGTTGCATTCAAAGCATGTTTTGAATTAATACCATCCCCAAAGTCCCAGATCCAGGAAGTCGGTCCACCTGTGCTATTGTCGGTAAACAATACTTTTAACGGGGCCATTCCATAAGTAGGGACTGCAGAGAAATCTGCAACAGGTTTTAGTGGTTCTTGCCCCTCTTTCGAAACAACGCACATATAGATACCGGAGTTTCCATTACGACCACCAATCCATACGATCTTGTCTCCATAGATGACAGGCTCTAGAGGTGATGATCCATTGGTGGTTATCTGAATTTTCTTCTGCGTGGAAAAGTCGTACATATAGATAACTAGACTATTATGAGACTCTGCCCACACAACTTTATCCTCATAGATGGCAAAAGAATATGGTTGATTGGAGGAAGTAGCGATCTGAGTTTTCTTAGAAGTTGAGAGGTTGTACATATAGATTATACTTTTTTCATCGTGATACTCTGCCCATACGATTTTGTCTCCGAAGATAGCAAGTCCTCCCTTTATTGATTCATTGCCATTAATCTGAGTTTCACTGGAAGTGGAAAGATCGTAGATGTAAATATCTGAGTTTTCAGACTCATGGCGATTAGCACACCACACTATCTTGTCTCCATATATATCAGGAGTTAAACCATCTGATATATTACTGGTAATTTGAGTTTCATTCTGAGTAGAGATATCGTACACGAAAATATCGGAATTTGAGAAATTTTGAATATCGCCATTACGGTAATCTTTCCAGATGATCCTATTTTCATATATTTTAGGATTCGAGGCTGATCCGTTAGTAGTGATCGGAGTCTCCTTCTTAGTGGAAAGATTATACATCCTACATTCGGCAGCAAGCACATTCTAACACTTAAATATTCTTCATCATTAGTTTTTGTAGTTTTAGTTAAAAATCAGTATCATGAGGACTAAATATCTATTCTGATTTGTCGTTTCTCTCCTTTTGTTACAAATATATATTAATAATGTTATGGTTAACATTTAGTAATTTTTAATTTAAATTTAATTTAAATAGTTCTGAAAAAAACGATATCAATAGAAAAATTGAATGGATTTTTATGTCGACCTGCCGAAAGCAGGATACATGTAAATATCTCCATTCCCATTACGATAATCATTCCACACAATTCTGTCACCATAGATATCAGGAGAAAAGTCATATGATTCGCGGGTAGTAATTTGAGTCTCATTGTGAGTAGAGAGATCGTACATGTAGATATCAGAATTTCCGTTGCGACTGTCTGTCCACACTATCCTGTCCCCATAAATAGCGAGCTGATGACCTATTTTGTATGTGATCTTATATTCAGTAAGGACATACTCTCCATCTACACGTCGTACAGGAGATGTCGTTATTGAAAATAATTTTGAAAAAGATCCTTTTGAATTGCTCACAGTCAGGTTGACAATATAAGTTCCCGGAAACTCATATTTATAAACCGATGTTTTGTTTATGGAATCAATAATGCCATCATTGTTAAAATCCCATGTTCTTTTTCCCACATTTTGCGAAAGATCGGTAAAAAGGACAGAAAGGGGAGCCTGGCCGCTAGTAATATTAACATTGAAATTTGCTGTAGAAAGAACTTCAGCCTCATGCACAATGATTTTCTTAGTTTTTGAGGCCTTACCGTTTGCATTGCTTACTGTCAGATTAACAGTATAATTTCCTGGAATTATGTATTCATAAACCGGATCTTTTTCCGTAGAGTCTGAGATCCAGTCATTGTCAAAATCCCAGTTCCATGCAATTGCATGTTGTGATAAATCTGTAAACTGGACAGCTAGTGGGGCAAGCCCCTGTGTGGTATTGGTACTGAAGTTTGCAACAGGTAGATTCTGCATTCTAGATATAGATGCGAGAGGAAGAAAATCGAAATCGCTTTTATTGACATTATAGGGAGAATCGCAAATCCAATCTCCATTTGAATCCGTACATGTCTCGGAAAAACCGGTTCCATTCGGATTTGCCCAGTAATTGCCGCCCAAATAGGACCCGCCTACAATATTAGTACCTGAAACACGTGAACTATTCCAGGTATACTCACTATGATTTCCCAGCCTTACGTTTATAGTGTTGTTAAAGTAGTTATTATACCTGCTTTCGGCAGGTCGACATAAAAATCCATTCAATTTTTCTATTGATATCGTTTTTTTTAGAACTTTTGATATTTAATTTAAATCAAAAATTACTAAATGTTAACCATAACATAATTAATATATATTTATAATATATGAGATAAAAGACAAATCATGCTAGATAGATAATCCGCAAGATGCTGTTTTTTAACTTAACCTACAAAAAATAACAATTAAGAATATTTAGATGTTGGAATGTGCTTGCTGCCGAATGTAGGATTATAGATTCGTTCATCAAACTCCCGGTCTGGAATAGAAAGCCCGCATTCCGCACTGGAGATTATTATATTGTTTAATATATCAGTACTAGAGTCCATCACAGTAATTCCAGTGCTGCAGTTCAGGAGCGTATTGTTATGAATTCTGGAAGGCGACTGAGAAATATCTATCCCACAGTAACAATCTATAATGCTATTATTAATGACATCTATGCCGTGATCATATGTACTGACCCCGTAAGAACTATTTAAAATTATATTATCAGATATTTCATCTCCTCCCCCGCAACAGGCAATGCTTATACCCCAGCCGTCTGAGATCTCATTTTTAGATATCAGGTTAAGCGAGCACCATACTCCCAGAAAAATGGAGCCTTTTTCAATATTGTTGTCTGTTAGGTTATTCCTGCTGCTTTCGCCCATAGAAATAGAACCATTGAAGAGAGAGTTTTCTGAGATTGTGTTATAACTGGAATATGACAGAGAAATGGATCCTTCTTCAAGCGTATTGTCTCTCAGATTATTCACGTTACTGTTTTCATTTAGATAGATCGAACTGTTGAAAAGGAGGTTTTCTGAAATTGTGTTCTGATCGGCATTAACAAGGTAAACTCCCAAACAGTTTTCAAATAGAGTATTACCTGTAATTTTGCAGTTTCTAGTATTCTTAAGGCAAATCCCAGATGGATAGTAAGTATAATTTCCTTTAGCTCCGGTTATATTGAAGTCGCTCAGAGTTACGTTATTGGCTGTTATAAGGAAAATGCTTTTGTTTTCTTCTGGAGATTTTACCAGTACCTCAGGGTTTTTCGATTCCGACCTGATAGTCAGCGAGGTGACGTTAACAACTATACTTTCGTTATATGACCCAGGCATGACGGTCACTGTATCTCCTGAGGACGAATTGTTTACTGCTTCCTGAATTGATCGGAAATCTGCATCTGAACCACTATTATCTACTATCCTGCTTTCGGCAGGTCGACATAAAAATCCATTCAATTTTTCTATTGATATCGTTTTTTTCAGAACTATTTAAATTAAATTTAAATTAAAAATTACTAAATGTTAACCATAACATTATTAATATATATTTGTAACAAAAGGAGAGAAACGACAAATCAGAATAGATATTTAGTCCTCATGATACTGATTTTTAACTAAAACTACAAAAACTAATGATGAAAAATATTTAAGTGTTAGAATGTGCTTGCTGCCGAATGTAGGTACTATAATCTCCCTGGCGGATGCAGGGTTATAAACTTCAATCATAAGAAAAACAGCAACCGCTAAAAAAACGGTTAATTTATTTACCCACACCTGTAATTCCCCCGTTAAACCAGAAAATCACACTAATAATATCTGAGACATCTCAAGATACATAATTTAAGAACTAATAGAACTTATTTTTGGCATTATATAATCCTTTTTGCCTTCTTGATAAAAATGCGGCATGTTAGAAAACTATCTGCTATTAAAAAGACTATAAATTCTTAGATTCATGTTCTAATATGTTTAATTTCTTAAATGCTTTAATCTTGGACTTGATACAGATAAAATACATTAAGATTTCAAGCAAGATGGAAATTTTGAATCTCAAAGAAAGAATAGTGTTCTCAAAGAGATTAAAACGCCTACAATCAAACGAGAGTTTACTGCACATACCTTAACTTTGCAGGAATCATAGATCCCACTTTCCGCAGATGTACACAAAAATGCCACTTATTATCTCAATACGACAATAAGCTAAAAACTTAAAATCGGATTTGATGAGATAATATGGCAAATCGGCAAATAAATTCTACATCTGTGTACATCTGCGGAATGTAGGATAGATAATTAACAAGAGATAAGGAAAATATAAAGTCAAGAAAAAACACCTGCACAAGAAACTGAAATTAAGAAAAAGAAACGGACATTAAATAACTTGCCACGCTACAGGCAAATTAAAATGTTAACTAATTAATAAGGAGTAACTGATTTTTCAATTTAAGATATACTCATTTATTTTTGGAGACTGTAATATACTTTGGCATGATTCTGGTGTTGCTACCATTTTCATTCGTTACTGTAAGACTTACATCGTACTCTCCTGGTTCAGTAAAGGTATGCGTGGCGTTTAAAGCGCGTTTTGACTTAATGCTGTCTCCGAAATCCCAGTGCCAGAAATTCGGTGAACCTGTACTGTTGTCAGTAAATAATACTTTTAAGGGTGCATTTCCTGATGTTATATTAGCAAAGAAGTCAGCAACAGGTGTTTTTAGTAAAGGGTCTATTTCCGAAATATTACATATGTAAATATCTAAGTTTGCGTAGGGAAAAACATCTGTATATTTACGCGAATCCATCCAAACTATTTTGTCACCATAGATTGCAGGGCTTGACTGCCCTGATTTATTTGAGGTAATCTGAGTTTCCGTGTGAGTAGAGAGATTATACATATAAACATCGTTATTTCTATTGCGATAATCTTCCCATACTATCCTCTCACCATAAATGGTAGGACTAAATTGAATTGATTCATAGGCGGTGATTTTGGTCTCTTTAGATGTAAAGAGATCGTACATATAAATCTGGCTACCGTTCATGTAAACTAGCCTGTCACCATAGATTTTAGGATTCGATGCCAAGCCACTGGTAGTGACTCGAGTTTCTGCAGACGTAGAGAGATTATACATGTAGATGTCAGTTTTACTCCGTGTATCATTGCCGTTACGATAATCCTGCCAAACTATTCTATCCTTGTAGATTGCAGGATATTCCTGCCGTGATTCATTTGTGGTAACTTGGGTTTCCCTGGAAGTAGAAAGATCATACATGTAAATATCAGCGTTTCCACTGCGTATATCTCGTATATCTGTATATACTATCCTATCTCCGTAAATAGCAGGATTTCCTGCCTTTCCGCTATTGGTGATTTGAATCTCTTTGTTAGTGGATAGATTGTACATATAGAGATCCTTTTTTTCATTACGATAATCTGCCCATACTATCCTGTCACCATAGATTGCAAGCTTTGTATTAGGATCATAATATAAACTATTGGTAGTAATTTGAGTTTCCTTGGAAGTAAAGAGATCGTACATGTAAATATCGTAATGTCTCCACCCATTGCGGTCATCTAAAAATATTATTTTATCTCCGTAAATGACAGGCATTGTCTGATTTGATTTATTTGTAGTGATCTGAGTCTCCGTGAGATTGTATTGAGGCCGATTGGATGCTGTTACGGGATATAGTCTTGATGAAGTACCGTTTGCATTGCTTACTGTCAAATTAACAGTATAGGTACCGGATATCGGGTATACATAAACCGGTGTTTTATCTGTAGAATCAGTAACTCCGTCATTATCGAAATCCCATATTCTGGATGTTGCATTTTGCGAAAAGTCTGTAAACTGGATAGAAAGAGGTACATAACCAGCAGTTACGTTGACACTGAAATTTGCAACAGGAAATACCGGCTGTTGATCTTTGGATCTAGAGACAAGAGGAAGAGAATCAACGTCATACGCACTGGCAGTATAGACAGAGTCACCAATCCCATCTCTGTTCCAGTCATTACAGGTTTGAGAGAATCCGGTTCTATCTGGCTTTGCCCAGAAATTTCCACCAAGGTAAGAGCCATCTATGATATTGGTGCCTGAGGTTTTTGTGGTATTCAAAGCAACAGAAATTTTTCCAGCGCTAATGTTTGTTGCCTTTGCAATATAATAGTTGCCTGTATAGTTGCCTGTGTCATTAAAGAAATTGATTGTGTTATTGAATATATTATTGTAGAACCGATTAGTTCCATTGTATGGAGATTCACTAACTTGGTTGATATATATTCCGTATTGCTTGTTTAGTTCCACCCTGTTATTGCTTACCAGATTACCGGAAGAATCATCTTCTAACGATATTCCGATATTGTTGTTTGAAATCGTGTTATTTAGGAGTGAATTAACTCCTGCCTGTTCCATGGTAAAACCACCCACCAATATTCCAATGTTGTTTCTCAAAATTTTGTTATTTGAAAATAAGTTGCCTCCTGAGTCCCCAACATAAATTCCTTTGTCATTAGACATCAGAGTATTATTGTAAACTATGTTAGATCCCGTGAACCGAGTTATATATATGCCGTTACTACAATTTACAATTGTATTGTTTTCTATATCAGAAGAAGCTTCACTAAGGAAGATTCCAGATTCTGGACTATTTGAAATATAATTGCCGAGGATTTTGTAGCTACCACCTTCAACTACCCCTATACCCCCGTTCAGAAGTGTGTTATTAAACAAAACGCAATTATCGGATCCATGAGAAATACCAATTCCTCCGTTAACAATTAGATTGTCAGAGATTGTAAAATTAGAATCTGCCCAAGGACCTTCTATGCTGATACCTGAATTTAAAACTACATTTTTTTCAATAGTGGAGTTGTAACATTGGTCAGCATAAACACCTGATTCCAAAATGTTATTTTTAACAGTACAATTTTCAATTTTACCATGCGAGACCTCATCCGTGGGACGACCTTTCAAAACTAAATTTTCTCGTATGCTAAGTCCACTTACGGTGATATTGTTTGCACTAAGTTTAAGTGCTCGAATAATAGTATCATTAGGATTTTCAGAATCGGAAAGGATACTTATGTTCTGTACCCCAATATCTACGCTTTCGTTATAAAAGCCTGAATAAACAAAAATTACATCTCCTGAGGACGAATTGCTTACTGCTTCCTGAATCGATCGGAAATCTGCACTTGAATTATTAGCATCTACCACAATTTCCCTGGCAAATGCAGAATTTTGAACCGAAGTTATAAGAAAAACAGCAACTAATAAAAAAACGATTAGTTTATTCACCCACATCTGTAACTTCCCCCGTTAAACCAGAAATATCACATTAATAAGATCTAAAGTCCTCAAAAAAGGATATATGATCTAAGCATTAAAAGAACTTATTTCAGGCATTATATAATCTTTTGTGCTTTCTCAGTAAAAATAAAGCAGGTTAGAGAATTATTTGCGATTTAAAGGCAATTAATTCTCAAGTTTCTTATTTTAACATGTTCAAGTTCTTAAAATATTTAGCATAATACTTGATCCAGAGGTACGGTATTTCAAGCTAGATTCAGGCTAAATGGAAGTTTTTTATACGACATTTCATACTTTATTATATTATAGGGGAAGAATTTCCAGAGGAAAAAAACTGCTTGCAAAGATTACCTATCTTACAGGCTTTTGTTTGTCTTTCATAGCTTGAATTTTCCGTTTTTCTATGATCGGGCATGTCTAAAAAATATAAAAGAACTTAACATAACTTTGAATGTGAAAGTGCATTTGCAACGTAAGGATCAGGTGAAAAATAATTTAGAACTCGCATATGAGCCTCATTCAGGCTTTGGGATTTTAAAGAAGAGACTTTGAACAAATTTTGTTTTAAATTGCCCACAACTTCTAGAAATTTCAATTAGTGAAACTAAGATTTCTGAAAAAAGAAATTCTTGAGACTGGAAACTTTGAATTATTTAAATGTTCAAATAAATCGTAAGGGGTGCTACGCATGGATGATGAAAACAGATTTTCGAAGGAAGGGGAGAGAAATTTAGACTATGATATAATAGTTGTAGGGGCAGGGCCTGCTGGAATGTTTGCAGCTTACGAACTTGCGGAGTTAAAGCCGTTGAAAATTCTTATTGTAGATATGGGCAGGGATATAGATGAGCGCCTGTGTCCTATGAAAACTCAGACGTACTGCATGCACTGCACACCCTGCGATATTATGTGCGGAGTAGGGGGTTGTGGTACTTTTTCGGACGGAACCTTAAACCTGCGGCCTGATGTTGGAGGAGACCTGGCAAGTCTGACAGGCGACCAGACGGAAGCCTGGCAGCTTGTAGAAAGAGTGGATGAGGTTTTTTTGAAGTTTGGAGCCCCCCAGGGAGCTCTGCTGACAGAAGGCCCGGAAATAGAGGAGCTTAAACGCAGGGCGGCCTCGGTGGGAGCTCGGTTTATAGAGATAAAGCAGCGGCACATAGGTTCGGATAATGCCCCTGCAGTTATAGGCCGCTTCAAACAGAATCTTGTTAACAAAGGAGTGAACTTTCTGCTTGAGACCGAGGTAAAAGATCTGCTGATTGAAGAAGAGACCTGCAGGGGCATTATACTTTCCGACGGGCAAGAACTCCGAGCCAGTTATGTGCTTTTGTCACCCGGAAGGCGGGGCTGCAACTGGGTTTCGGAGATGATTGAAAAACACGACATCGAAGCCAGATATGGAGGAATTGACATCGGAGTAAGGGTGGAAGTTCCTGCAATTGTTATGGACCCTGTGACGAAAATCAACCGCGATCCTAAGTTCCATATCCAGACTCGCCGTTACGATGACTTTGTCCGGACTTTCTGTACAAATATGCGCGGATTCGTCGTAAAGGAGGAGTATGAGGGCTTTATCGCAACTAACGGCCACTCCCTGGCAAACGCGGAATCTGAAAACACAAATTTCGCTTTTCTTGTCCGAATCGAGCTTACCGAGCCAATTGAAAATACTACAAAATATGCTCGTTCAATCGCAAAACTTGCAACCACGATAGGGGGAGGAAAGCCAGTTCTTCAGCGCATGGGCGACCTGAGAAGAGGACGACGCTCTACAAAAGAACGTCTTGCAAAAAACCTTGTTGTAAATACGCTCAAAGACGTCACTCCGGGTGATATTTCGATGGCTCTCCCCCACAGGATAGTTATGGATATAATCGAAGGTCTTGAGATCTTAAACGAGATAATTCCAGGTGTCACCTCAGACTCGACCCTTCTGTATGCCCCTGAAGTCAAGTTTTATGCAATGCACCTCAAAGTCGACAGGCAAATGGAAACCAGCATCAAAAACCTCTTTGCAGCCGGAGACGGAGCAGGGCTCTCAAGGGACATAGTCAACGCCGCTGCTACCGGAATTTTGGCAGCTGAAGGAATAATGAAAATGGTCAAAGAGGAGAAAGAAGCAAAAGCAGAATCAAGAGAGTGACCGGGGCAATAAAATAAGCTAAAAATGAGTAGAAGCGAAAAAATAACTGAAATTAAAGAAAAAAGAAAGGAATAAACTGGAATTAACGGAAAAAAAGAAGAATAGTTTGAAATTAAAGAAAAAAGAGAGGAATAAGCTGATAAACAGAAAAAAGTGGTGATAAGTGAAAGAAAAAACGGAGAGAACACTTTATCTAAAGGAAGATTGCGTTCCCACCTGAAAGCCCGGATTTATTGGTAGACATTAAAATTCTAGCTTCTTAGTCTGAAAAGAGGTTTGGAATGAAATTCGTTACTGGATCTGAATTTTAATCCCTTCACTTGTATACTGCAGATTTTTGTGGAGTAGATGTTGCTAGTAGAGTTTTGTTTAGATAGATGGGAACGCAAGTTATACCATGAGCTTATCTTATATAATATTTTTAGTGTATAATGTTATTTTACTGATATAATGTTAGTGAAAATAGTAAACTTTAGTCCATTGATTTAACGATTATGTTACCAGCATAATGGACATCCTATAAGTCCAGACGGCTTAAAACGATATTAATGTAAAAATATCACTTCAAATTTATTTTTGAGATTTTTTTTCTTAGGTTTATTTTCAAATTCATTCTATAACTATTGTATTAAAGTAAAAACTAATAGAAAACGATTATATAAGTTCAGTTCATTGGTCATCGGTTAAGGAAAAATCGTTATCAATTGCATTGATTTTCATAAAATTTGTTAAATTATTCATCAAATGCAAAACTGGAATCTGATATCGATTTCAATTTAAACACTAAACATTTGGGTTTGAGTTTTTCCGTCGAAATCGAGATCAGCAGCTCAAAATCCTTAACCGAATACAAATGAAGTTCAGTTATATTAAAAAAGCACAGAGAAACCGGATGATTAATCTGTATATATCGGCGCTTCCTAAAGAACCTAAAAATTACAAAAAGTATCTCGAACATTCGACATTGATGTTTAATGCCTTTTAGATTTAAGGTCGTGTCCCTAAATCATTGACTTAGTTTTATATAATCTTGAATCTATTATTAT
>NZ_LMVP01000011.1 GCF_002287235.1 Methanosarcina spelaei | reverse complement strand
CAAAATATGATAAGGGAAAATGGAAAAACTATTATATTTTTTATGCGGTTGAAAATCCCTTAAATTTGAAGAGGATACAAAAATTTGAATGTTGAAAAATAGAAGTTTAACTTTGTTATATCTAACTCAGGTCTCTATAATTACTTGAATTCGCTCTCTCTAGCTTAAAGTTAGAAAACCGGCTCTTCAACTTTCTGAACGAAATCGTGACCGAAATCAACACATAGATTGATAGGCTCGATCTTAGCTTTCTGCAAACTCAACAATTCTTCCAGTGAAAAAACTGCGTACTTATTTTTTCTTCTCCTGTATTCTTTCAATTGATCGTAGTCGAAGCAGAGATTATCATAGCTAGTTACATATCTCAACCAATCTACTGGAATTTCTAGATTTGATAAAAGCGGGATAGCAGTTTCGAAATAAAGCCTGCAAGCTTTTTTTCTTGACAATTTACACGAATTGTCTATTTTAAAATTTATTTTTTCATTTTCAAGTGTAAGGATTAATGGGTAGATTTTACAGAATACAGGCTTAAACTCTCGACAGTTACATTCTTTACTTTCTTCACTTAAAAATGGGCACAACTTTCCCAATTTTAATACATGTATTAAAGTTCCGTCGTCCATTTTCAGAACATCAAGGTAGCGAATTTTAAACTCCGAAACATTTATACCCATTTTTTTTGCCATATATTCTTCTTCCCCGGGCAACAAAGTTCCGATTTTATTATGCTCGCATGCTCCCCCACATTCACGGCAGATTTTAAAAGTATTCCTGTTACTTCCACTGAATATCTTGTGTAAGTTTTCGTACTTTTGCATAGATATTTTCTTGTATAACACCTAAAAACCTCTTTGTATTCATTTATACATTTTTATTTTATTTTCCTGAATTCGACCTAAAAACCCACTCCTACGGCATTTCCATTGCATATATTTTTAATAAGTAATATTTACATGTATGCCTGATTGTGCTAACATTTCTGAGATTCAAAAAAATAAAAATAGGTTGAACTTTAAGTAAACGATTCAAAAGTGTTAATCTTACGAAAAAAATAAATACTATAAAAATTTTATAAGACAATATTACTTTTGAGGCATCAAGGTTTAATAAAGTACAATGAGTTAAATCCTGAAATTGAAATTTTTTATAATGAAAAACTTTGAGAAGTGTCATTTTTAAGAAATTTTACCTGGTGCATTTTTCATGTAAAGCACATTACTGTCCGTAAAAATTGTTGTAAAAGTAGTTTTTCTGCATATGCAAGTAGCGAGATTCAGGACACACATTAATCAGTTTAAAATAAACAATTAAATATGTAAATAAAAAAGTAAATAAATAAAAAAGTAAATAAATAAAAAAGTAAATAAATAAATAAATAAATAAATAAAAAAGTAAATAAATAAATATTCCAGACACCTGAAAAATGCTAGCAAGAAAGTTATTGATAGGTTGAGACGCATTCAGTTCATAATGTCAACCTGTCAAACCAAGATATATTGAATATAGAAGAAACTACATTCAATAAAGCACATAGAAAAGCGAATCCGATAAAAGAAACTTTTTGACCCAAGAGAGCAACTATGGCTCAAAGAGAGGTAGGAAAATGAAATACCTCTCGATTTTCAATTCCCTTAAACATGAATGAAAGTTTCGGAGGTACTTTTCCTCTCTCCAGGCACCGTTTTCAAGGTTAAAAAATCTGAGAGGTTTACTGGGATTGGAAATATCTTACCCCACGGGTATTCAGTCCGGATAACTTTCCAGCTGCTTGTTTCGGAACGCTTGAGCATCTCCATTCTGTTTTTCTGGATAACTTTCTGGTTGCTCGTTCCAGAACACCGGAACATTTTCATTCTGCTTTCCTACTTCCATAAAATACTTGTTATTGTAATAATACCAGACTTTAGCAGCCGGATATGTACTTTCCAGGTACTCGTCATAATTGATTTCCGATACGTCCTCAGATACTATAGAGCAGTTTTCATCGTCATAGTATGGTCCTTCAGTCGGATCAAGTGGGAACCATTCCCCATTTTCATAAACTTCTACCCAGGCATGCCCGCCACTAACATTTCCGAAATCTACTTTTCCTATAGCTACACGTACAGTACTTTCATTATATTCTCCTGAGGTGATCAGCAGGGATGCAAGAGTATTTGCCTGCTCCTCACAGTCACTGGCAGGCTCTCCGTAATCCGGATTGCTGGAATAAGTAGGAGTTTTTTCAAGGAACTCTGTTGGAGTAAGCCACTTTTCATCTACGCCGTTCAGGGTCTCATCTGAGACCCAGGTCCACGATAAAGCGGCTTCATAGATCTCGTATTTATCGTCAAGACTGTTTTCTTTAAGGTAAGAGGTCATAGCGTCTGCATATGGGGTAACACAGGATTGATAGTAGGAAGTATTTTGCTGCGTTATGTATTGTTCATCCAGAAAACTCCTTGATCTCATGTCAGGAGGTACATCTTCCGAAGGTTCTTCTCTGGTGACAGCCGGAGATGACTGTTGGTACCTTCTTTCATTATTCGTGGGTTGGAAATTTTGTGGCATATTTCTATTTCTTTCCCCAGGAGACAAAGGAAATTTCGAATTCAAATTTTGAAAATCATTGACTCTACTTTCAATGGTACTTACGAAACTGCAGTACTGAACCTCAAGACTCGGGGGTTCAATAAATAACCAATCTGTAGTATTCTTATGTTCTGGGCTGCTTCTAATATTTCCATCTTTAGCGCTTGCGCCAGTACAGGGAAAGATAGCCAGTATAAGGACAGCTATCAAAATCATATTAATTCTTTTCATTTAATCATCTACCTTTGTTTTTTATAATTTTTTTATTTTCTCAAACTGATTTTTCCTATCGAAAACTCAATAAGTCCAAAAACTCCAGTTTTGAAGCTATAGGTTTTGAAACTTTTTCATAATATACGTAAAGTTCTTTTCCCCAATGCAAAGCCTCTTTTTCTGAACACATTATTAGCTAGTGCTTCGATTCCAAAATAAATTCCTTAATTCCTGGAAAAATCCGTGATTCTCGGCTCTATTCAAAAGTCAAATTTTATGAACTACTTGGGAATCACAGTACTAGTTGCTTAGTCGTTTATCAATTTGGAAAAGTTCCATTTCATAAATCGGTCTGTTACTATCAAAAAAGGTAAATTCACGTTCTGCAGTGAACAAACAATTTTGAACTTTCGGCTTCTATCAATCTGTTTGTCTCACCGTAATTACTGTTAAGTAATCCTTGAACTGCTTGCTCTATTCTTCTTGGCTCCTTTTCTATAAGTAAGAGCAAATTCCTTCTTTTTTCAGAAAAAACTGCTAAGTCAATCATATTCATTTTTGGCCTACCTCTATTTTTTCCAAAGAAGCAAAAAATTAAGAAAGAGTTTACTACCTTTCTTCTTTCTTTTCCGTTAGCTGTGAATCATTCGTATCTTAGTGCGTCTACTGGTTTTAACTTTGAAGCTCTGTACGCAGGGACTACTCCTGAGATCACTCCTATTAAAACTGCCAGGATGAGCCCAAAAGCCATCAGGTCAGGAGCAAGATATATGTCTGAAGAGCCTCCTCCTCTCATCATTTGCAGACCCAGCATAGGGAAAAGAGTTGAAACACAAGCTCCCAGAATATCTCCAAGGATACCACCAACAAGACCAACCATTGCGGAATTAAAGAGAAAAATCATAAGGATATCTCGATTTTTCGCTCCAATGGCTTTCATAGTTCCTATCTCCTTTGTCTTTTCAAGGACCGAGGTAAACATGGTGTTTGCAATTCCGACAGCTCCCACAAGCAAAGACACTGCTGCAATAGCACCAAGAAATAGAGTCATTGAACTCGTCATCTCAGTGACGGACTCTGCCATCGATTTGGAAGCTGTCACGGAAAAGTCCCTATCATCTTCCTGAATTATATGTCTTGAAACCATGAGCTTATTCACTATATCTTCCATCAATCCATCAACCAGATCTTCACTCTTGGCTTTCACAGTAATTGAATCATAAACACCTTCTTCTGCGTCATCAAGCAGATTTACTGCCCCATCGATCGGCATGTAAATACTTCGGTCCCCACGTTCACCTTCTTCTTCCAGGATTCCAATAACACGCACGGCTTTGCCGTTTATATTTATTACCTGGTTGACCCCTATTTCCTGGTCATAAACTCCACTTGCAATCCCACTTCCTATGACTGCAACATACTTATCAGCAGGTTCGAGTAATCTTCCGGATTGTGTTTTCAGAGTAGTCATGTATTTCCAGACCTGAGGGTCCACACCTGTAATCGAGATAGTGGCATTTTGCGCTGCATAAATCACTGATTCACTGCCTGAGATCTGGCCAGCTATGTACTGTATTCCATCCAGACCCTGAAGAGCTTCAATGTCGTCATCTGTCAATTCAGCGTCTGTTGATGAACCCCTCATCCCAGGAAAGCCAGGCATGTTAGATGATGCTTTGGTATATCCTGGACTGATGGTTATTTTTGTCAGGTCCATTTCGGCGAGCCTGCTCTGCACCTGCTCCTGCATAGCATCTCCAAGGGAGAGAATGCCGACAACAGACCCAATTCCTATAACTATCCCAATAATGGTCAGCCAACTTCTGAGCTTGCTGTGCACAAGCATGTTCAAACCCATCTTCAAATAGGTCGATTGTCTCATCTTGCATCCTTCCATTCTTTTTCGGTCAAGCCCTTTTTGAAAAAGGTTGCGTAAACCATTTAACCGTTTTATCACGCCGACCACGCCGTTTTTTATGGAGACCTCCCTTTTCAATCTCGAATTGTCCCTTAACCTGTTCCTGAGCCATGCTTCTGGTCTTCAGGTTTTTTATTTCCGGATTGTTTCTCATCTTCTGTCTGCCTTTTTTTGCGGTATATGATTAAACCTGCTCCTGCAACAGCTATTAAAATAATATAAACTAAGTATGAACTGAAGCTACTGCTGTTACCTGCTGCTCCTGATCTCCCTCGTCCCTGTGCAGTCATACTTCCGGCAGTCGTTTCGAGTTTTACTTCCTTATCAACTGTCACTCTTTCTCCTCTTGCATCCGTATATTCAATCTGGACTTTTAGAGGATTGGAACCCTTGGAAGTTACATTTTCATCTTTCTCTCTTGCTCTTGCAGCCTCCCCTGATGTTCCTGCACTATTTTCAGCTCCTCCAATGCCCTGTGTGCTTGCAACATTGAAAGATGCAATTGTATAGTCTCCTTTCTCAAGGTTTCCAACAATTGTTGAAGAGCTTCCTGAGACCCTGTACCCATTTTGATCAGGGACCGAGACTTTCACGGAATATGCCATGTTGTTACCAACGTTTGCAACTGAAAGGGAAATTTCTCCCTGATCACTTTCCGAAAAGGAAACATCAAAATCGGTTTCTCCACCAACGAAAAGCCCTGCTGTGGTCGCAATGTTTTTTTCATTGGAATTGTAGTCTTCAAAGCTAAGGTTTACATTCAGAGTGTAGAGTCCAGGATCTGCGTTTACATCTGCCATTACCGAGTAAAATACGGTTACGGAGTCACCTGCAGCCAGATATTTGATGTATTTTGTGTTATCCGAATACACCGGCAGAATTACCCCTTTTGGGTCTTTCCAGGAAATTACCATGTTTTTCAGAGGTGAGTTTCCGGTATTTGTTATTATAAATTCCAGAGGTTCTTCCTTTGCCAGGTCAATACTTGCCTTGTTTATGGTAACAATCTGCGCGTACTCTTTACCCCTTACCTCGAGCTGGATGGTTTTTGTAATGGTAATCACGTTTGACGAGGAACCGCTTTCTTTAGCAGTGGTAGTAATATCTATATCGTATGTGCCTTCTGAAGCGTTGGCATCTGTCATAAGCTTGAATTTAAGGACTGCTGCATCGTCATCATCCTGCCGTGCATTCAGGTAGGAAACTTTTTTTGTCAGGTCTTCTCCGGAAATCTTACTGAAAGGATATTTCGGGTTCACTGTGACAACAATGTCTTTCAGGTCAGCATTTCCTACATTTTGCATGCTGACAGTGAGCTCAACAGGTTCTCCAGGACGGGCAGCGTCAGGGTTCTGCTTGGCCAGGTCTACTTCCAAAAATGCAGATTGTATATTACCATTAGAGGCAAGTGCTGTTCCAGCTCCAAGGCATATGAACACTGAATACAACAGTAGTATTTTTAGTAAAGAGAACTTTTTCATTTTGACTCCTCAACTCCTGTTTACTTCATTTTTCATACCTCGTTATTTTTTATAATTAGTTTTTCATACCGGTTCTTTTTCAGATTGGTTCTTTTTCCATACCTCATTACTTTTCCTTGCATGTCTCGATTTTTTCAATCTCACCGTCTCTTATGTACACGATTCTTGTTGCATATTTTATAAGTTCAAGGTCATGGGTAACAATAATAATAGTTTTACCTTCACTTTTCTGCAATCCATCAAGAAATTCCAGAATGTAATCTCCAGTCTTGGTATCAAGGTTTCCTGTAGGCTCATCTGCAAGGATTATAGGCGGGTTTACAGCCAGAGAACGGGCTATTGCAACTCTCTGCTTCTGCCCGCCTGAAAGCTGGGAGGGAAGGTTCTTTTTCTTATCTGAGAGTCCGACAATTTCAAGCAGATATGAGGCTTTTTGTCGGGCAATTTGTCGATTTTCTTCCTGAAATTCCATGGGTAAAAGCACGTTTTCTTCAGTGTTCAGAGTTGGAAGAAGGTTAAAGCTCTGGAATATGAAACCAATCATCTGTCCTCGGACAACGGCGAGTTCTGATTCATTCAATTCTGAGATGTCTTTCGAATTCAGGCAAACCGTGCCTTTTGATGGTATATCAAGGCAGCCCAGCAAATTCATAAGCGTGCTTTTTCCACTTCCGCTGGGTCCGAGAATTATCAGAAATTCCCCTTCATAAATCTCAAGATTTATTCCCTTAAGGGCTGCAAACTCAATTTCCCCCATCTGATAAATTTTCCAGACATTAGTCAGTTTGATAAGTGGAACTTCCCCATTCCTGAAGATATCTTCTGAACCCAGATTTTTAGCAAAATTACGAGCTGGATCGCCATACGGGCTGTTTTTCGTGATCACCCCTGGATTATTTATTTCGGAATCATTGTCCGGTTCGCCGTAGAAATCTGCTGCTTTCTCAAGCGACTTTAAAACGTATGAGGCATTTAATTTCTTTTTAAATGTCTCTATAATCTTGATAAGTGTCATACATACCCTCTAAACTATATCCATGCTTCAGCGTTATCGGACTAATTTCGATTTTGTCCGTATTCTACCTGAAACATCTAATCTAAAGGCACATATTCATATTTATCATACTGTTATTTAGTTTTACTGCTATTTTATTGTCCTTCTAGAATTACAGGACTAGTAACATAATAGCAGTCTACGTTTTTGAGGCACCTACAAAATGTGAAGTGCCTCACATTTGGAGTAGGGGTTGATAGCCGCTCCGTGTTTTGAGGCACTGTAAAATGTACAGTGCCTCATTTTCTGGAGTGCAGGTTTGACTGCTTCCTTCTATCACTTTTCAAATGGGAGAACTTTTGTGCTGATTTGAGAGTTCCTAAGAGTGGCGAGGTATCCTATCTCTATCAGTTTATTTCCCATTGAATTCTCTAAGGTTAAGGCATCTGCATCTGACAGATGCCTTACTTTTCAGTTTCTAGGAGAAGGCAGTCATCTCCTTCATTGGAGTTTAATAATAAAAGCATACTTAGCAAAAACAGGAGATATACAGAACTAACTTATCAATGAAGCTTTTTTACAGGTTTTTTGTTAAGTTTAATCTTTAATCAGATATTAAATAAAAAATTAAATCTCAATAAAGTATTATCTGCTAGGGAATTTTCTCAAAAGAGCCTTCAAACCTTCCATTAAATCCATTTCCACCGACAAAACTAAAGTTTAGATTATTTTTTCAGTGATTTGATCCGATCTCAGGAATTTCACCTGACACTGAGAGGAAAGAACTCTTCAGGACTTCTAAAACTTTCTAAACCCTTAACAGGGCCAGCAGGACATGCTTGAAAGCTGGAATAGCTAAACAGAACATCTAAAATTGGAACAGTTCATCAGGATTTATTTGCAAAAGTTTAATATATGAAGACATAACGTAGGGAATCCTGCATTCAGGAAAGAGAATATTCATAAGTGCTTAACAGGAATAAACATGATTTTGCCATAATTCCTGAAGTACTTCAGCTACTGGACAGTTTTCTTACCTTCCCTTGCATGTCTAGCTCTTATTACACATACAATTAACAAACATAGGTTAAAGGTCTCTAAATTAAAAATACTCCATAATTAAGCTTTATTTGAAAATAAATGTTTTATTTAATTTTTAAATTAAAAGTAAGTCCTTTTTTACCTTCATTTTTTGCAAGTATCTTTATTTCTTTTTCTGCCAATTTGGGAGAGTACAGTATTCGCCGGAAATCAGCAAAACTGCTGTAGTAGACGATTCATGTAGCAAGATCATCAATGAAAATTAATCAAATGAACTGAAATTAAGAATCTCACAAAATTGTAGCTATAAACGTCAAAATGGAGGGAGGAAATGAAAAAAATAAAGCTCAACTATCTATTAGACTTGGCATTTTTTGTTCAATTTGTTTTAGTCGGTTATTCAGGTCTTATAATGTATTTTAATCGCCATGCAGCAGGTCCGATCTTAAGATTAATCCATGATAAAGTTGGGGTTTTGATGCTTCTTTTCTTTGTCGTTCATGTTGCACTGCACTGGAGATGGATATTACTTCGCACAAAGAACCTTTTCAGAAAAGAAGGGCAAATGAAAGAGACAAAAAAAATAAAGCTCAACTATTTTGTGGACTTGGCATTTTTCATTCAATTTGCTTTAGTTAGTTATTCAGGTCTTATAATGCTTTTCAACCACCATGCAGCAGGCCCCATCTTGAGGCTTATTCATGATAAAATCGGAATCCTTATGCTGTTTTTCTTTGTTGTTCACATTGCACTCCATTGGAGATGGATGATATTCACCACAAGGAGCTTATTCAGTAGACAAAGAGAAATGAAAGAGGGCGAAGTTATCGAAGCAAACTATATGCCTGTAGACTGAGGTAAGCAAAATCTAAGGACAAGAAAGTTGTTTAGGGTAGAAAAATAGATTAAGGAAAATAATAAATTACTGAAAAAATTGCCAGACAGTTAGCTGGTTGATGCTTATGTTGGTATTTGTTCAGCAGCTTTCAAATATCTGGTTAGCAGCTTGAGTATTTTATTGTCTATTATTCAAAATTTACACTCTGGAGTCTAAAATCCGTTCCCTGTGTATTATCATTTCTCTATGACCTTCATATATGGATTAATAGCTATACGATTCTCAGGATATGCGATTTTGCTCCTCTTGCAGATAAAGGATTCCTCAAGGTCGGCTCCCATTTGCTGTGCCAAACTCGAAGGAATACCCATTATCATCAATTCTGGAGGCAGCCAGGGGTTTCCTGTAGGATCAACAGGCCCGATATAAGCCGAGTCTTTCGGTGCATTTTCTGCCATGCCTGCCGGGAAAGCGATCATCGTAGCGCAAATGGGTCCTCCGGGTATCACGGTTTTGAAAAAGGGCTCAGAGCTATTGAACTGCGCCAGTCCGCAGAGGTTCCTGATCTGCTCGCTGCCTGCAAAGACAATAAAAGACCTGACAATTTCAGGTGCCGGGTTGTTAGTACACGGAGCAATGACTGTGTATTTTCCATGTGGAAGGATTTTTCCTGCTCTCTTTCTCTGCTCATCGAATAGCTCAGGAGTTGCTTTTAAATGTTCGGCAGCACCTCCATGGAAATCAGGTATGCCCACAGTTACGAAGTACTTAAGCTTCGGGTGCGGTTCCGCTAACCCCATCCAGGTCATCCCATCAGCACAACACTGTTCATGGCCCGCTTCAACATAAACTGAAGGCGTCTCTTCAAAGAGAGCTGATGCATAAATCGCCTTTGCTACACAGCGGTCTACAGTGTATGATGGAACTGCGTCTTCAGGGATTTCATTCGTACCGTAAACACATAGAGGACGCAGTTTTAATCTGCCAGCTTCAGTAAGCTCATTCCCCAATTCCTTAACACTTAATAGATTTGTTGATGTTATACAATCACCCTCAAAGAAGGTTATTTTTGGATCCAGCCTTTTTCCATCCAGTAATCGCAGTTATGCGTCCAGTGGTCTTTATTGGCAAGGAGGACATACTTAAACCGCTCTCTCCAGGTTTTCTGTGCAGCTTCCTGTTCAGGGTATTGCCTTTTTTCGTTTATCGCTTTAACAAGGTCTTTTCCCATTTCACGAGATTTTTCAATAGCTGTTTCCAATGCTGAAGGGCCCTGCGACATTGCACAGCCAACTCCTCCTATGGTATTGCCCCCGCAGGTTTTCATGTAGTTGTTCATAATATTAAGTACAAAATCGACTTCACCACTACCTGCTGTAGTTAATGAAAAACCGTATTTCTCTTCAAAGAGCTGTTCATGAACCATAAGTGGACTTCTATCGAACAGTGTCTTGAGTTGTGCTGTAACATTTGTTATGTAGTTAGGGCTACTCAAGATTATACCATCCGCAGTTAGTATCTTGCTCATTACTAAATTGAAGTCATCTTTTATTGTGCATTCGCCTTTCTCATGACAAGAATCACATGCAATACAATATTTGATCTTCAACTTTGCAATGTCAATAGCTTCAACTTCGGCTTCTGCCTCTGCAGCTCCTTGGAGGGCTGCATCCATTAGTTTTAGAGTGTTACTCTTTTTACCTCGTGGACTTGACAGTACACCAACTACTTTCATAGTTTCCCTCTTTATATGTCTACAAAACATAAAAACAATTAATGAAAGTTCATGTTCTTACTTATGCGAAAAAGAATAAAATGCAAAAATAAGAATATGTAAAAATCGTCTTCAATGATAATATTTTTTCCTACTGAATATTTTATAAGTCTATTCTGAAACTCAAAATTTGATTTTTGAATTTGGTATTCGGAACAGTCAGTTGAATACCTAATCACTAAAGTGATACTGAAAACTCATAATGAAGAAGCAAATAGGTTTTGGGATAGGCTCCATATTTATCCCAGTCCTTTTAATCAGCCCTGTTTCATCTGTTGATACTGACAAATGGACTTAGTTTTTCATCAGGAAATCATTCCGCATCAATCCTTTTTTACTACAGGAGACTACGCAATTGCACTGGCAGAACGAGAGAAGAATGACATAAGTGTAGCGATCCCAAAACTCAAAACTACTTCTCTGAATCCCGGATTCCATATAATCAATTTATTTCTTGATCACGAAAATAGTTTTGAGATTTTACTAATTTGAAGGTAAAATTGGTTTTAGGATCAACTCTTTTTCATATTGTTGAAGATCAGGAATTTCCATAACTTTTCCATATTACAAAGCCCGATGCTATTATATTTATTTCCGATAAATAATATAACTGGGTTTTTATGGCAACCGTTAATTTTAAGAAAATGATGATTGCAACCGACGGCTCAGATTGCTCCAGGCTAGCTGCCGAAAAAGGAATAGAACTTGCTCGATTGAGTGGAGGGACGGTTTATGCAGTCTGTGTGGTGTCAACTACTTCCTTGTCTATGTATATGGATTATCTTTCTTCTACGGGTATGAATCCTTATTGGGAGTTAATATATGAGGGATTGAAAAAACAGGCTCAACAGGCTGTGGATTATGTAAAAGGTTTAGGAGAGAAAAAAGGAATCGATGTGGAGTCCATCGTGCTTGAAGGAGATCCTGCAGATGAACTTATCCGTTACGCCGAGGAAAACGGAATGGATCTCATTGTTATGGGTACTCTTGGCAGAACAGGAATTGAACGGCTGCTTTTAGGCAGCGTTGCTGGAAATGTTGTCCGGCACTCAAAGGTTCCTGTTATGGTTGTAAGGGAAAAACATAAAGCATGAGGCTGAACTCAAGTAAACTATAATTTTTAACCTTTAAATTTTGCTTTTTTCAGGCTTCTTTCTTATTATTCATCCTCTCCGTCTCAATTCAAATATTTTCTTTCCAAATTCATACCCTACATTATATCTGAATTTAGTATAAAATCTTCCAATTTTAAGTATGTAAATGCCGATAAGACTAAACAATATCTATTGGAAATATCTATCGAAAGTTTGTAATATGTGTACAACACATTTACTAAACATGGAAATTGGGGATGATGACCATGGGAAAATCAAAAAAGATTATAAAATATTTAATTTTAGGAACTTTCGTTGGAATTTTGTTGATTTATCTTAAGTTTAAGAGAGTAAACATTAATGAGTAAGCCTCAGGAAACTTCACCTATACTTTTAACACTAAACAAACTTTACTCTCTTGAAGAGTTTTTAACTCAAGTATCTCAGATTATCTTTTAAAATTCCTTATCTAATTTAATATATTTAAAGAAATATATCTATTTAATATATTTCTTTAAAATTATCTTTTAATATATTTCTTTAAAATTATCTTTTGATACATTTATTTAAAAGCACATTCCAGATAAACTCATATCTCCAACTTTATTTTGAATTTCTGTTAAAACCAGCAGTTGATATGCTATGAAACTCAATAATGAAAAAAGGACAAGTTCCAACCATTGCGATATGTACCTCATCTATTTGCATTCAGAAGGGTAGGATAAGGCTATAGAACTCAAGCATTGCCCCGTTTTCATGTTTTCATCAACTTTTCTTAAAAATTTTCAATCAAAACGATTTAAAAGGCTAGCTTTTCTGGTTGCCTGGTTTCAGGCCTGTTTAAGAAGCACTTTCATATCCTCTTCGACGGTTGTATAGGTATGAGATTGAAGTTTTCAACCAGCACTTTAACAACATAAGGGGAGAGGAAAGCTGGAAGCCGTCGAGCCGGGTGTGATATTCTTTATGCTGAGATTCAGGAGGGAAAGCACAGCCTGCAGTCAGGATCACTATATCTTTAGGGAGGGCCTTTTCAAAATCGGTATAGTAAGTTCTTTTTTTGCCTGCCGACACATCCTGCCATAACCATAAACCTGCTGATCTCTCCGGTTTTTGTGGCGTCTATAATCTTATTCGCAATCGAGGGAGCTGCCTCGTACGCAAAGCCTGCGGTTATATTTCCGCTTTCAATGTCAACCTATTGTCAACGAAAATCTTTATTGCTAAGTAAACGTTCTTCTTCGCTACCATTTTGAGTTTATTTTATGGTTAACAATAAAGTTGATAAGCCAGTTGAGCTGGCGGCAGACAGGAATAAAAACAAAAATAGAAAAACCTGAAAATTTGCCCTATTGAGCAGTGAGGGTTTAGTTTCATGAGCAATAAAGTAACATATCCAAAAGTAATGTGTACCCAGCATCCGGACTCGGCATCAAGATATATATCTACGCAGGAAGAGCCGGAAGAAGCTATAGAGGCTGCACAGGTATTCGGCTGTGATGAGTATATGCCGGATTATGAAGGGAAGGCAACTCCCTACCATCAGAATGTCCAGATTGTATCGAAATTCATAGAAGAAACGGACCTGATCCCAGGAAAAGACATTTTTATAACTCCTCGGGCTCCGAGTGCGGTTCAGGAAAACCGGTTCAGGCAGCTTATGGTTATGATGTCAATTGCTGAGGCTAATTACAATGCCCTTGAATACTCGGATATTCAGGCAATCAACGAATTCGTGCATCCCATGACAGACAGCGTCAAGGAAATCATTGAAGCTCAGCAGCATATGGTAGACGTAAGTGAACTTGCAAAAAAAGAATTCGGTTTCTCAATGGAGGTCCCGCGCATAATTCCTCTTATAGAGGATGCTCCTGCGTTGCTGCATGCGAGAGAACTTGCAGAAAATACGCTTCTTGCCTGGAATGGACATTTCGGGACAGATCCTGAGAAATTCAGGGTATTTCTAGGTAAGTCCGACTCTGCCCTTTCCTTCGGGCATGTTGCGAGCACACTTTCATGCAAATACGCAATAAACGGAATCTGCGAACTAAATTCCGAACTCGACACCCAAACTGGTATCATATTCGGAGCAGGAACACTGCCTTTCAGAGGACATCTGGACCTGAAGAATGCAGAAAATTTTTTCAGGGAATACCGTGGGGTCGGAACTATTACTCTCCAATCCGCGCTCAGGTACAGTCATATAAAAGGGGATGCCGAATCCCTGGTAAAACTTGCAAAAGCCAGGCTACCTGAAACGCCTGAGTTTTTTTCCGTCGAAGAAAAAGAAGAAATAATAAATCTCATTGGGATATTTGGAACAAGTTACAGCCGGATTCTCAGGCAACTGGCTCCCGTAATAAACCGGATAGCTGACCTTCTCCCACAGCAACGGGATCGTCTTATGCACAAAGGTACAGGTGGCTATTCAAGAAGCGCTCCTGACATCTCAGGTCTGGTTAAGTTCTGCCGTACCGATATCGCAAAAGAGCTTGAAGCCAGTATGCCTGCTGAAAACCTTCATCTTCCAAGGGCAATTAAATTTACAGGCGCTCTTTATTCCATAGGCCTGCCTCCGGAATTCATAGGGACAGGCCGTGCTCTTGAAGAAGCCCGGGAGAAACTCGGAGAAGCTGCCTGTGAAAACTTGCTTACAAAGTACTTCCCTTCCCTTGCAGGTGACCTGAATTTTGCGTCAGGATATCTGGATCTCAATGTAGCTTCCCGCTTCCTATCCAGGGAGTGTCTGAAGGAAGTCCGCAAAGATTTGGATATCCTGCATGAGGTCTTTGATCTTGAAACAAGTCCCGAACCTTCGTACCGCATCCTGGTAGAAATGATGCAGCCTGACCTCTTGCAAGCAGGAAGCAGGGGAAATTGCATGGATGAAGAAGTTTCCCAGCTTGTATGCTCGACACTAACCAAAATGGGAAAAATAAGAAAGGCCCTCGGTTAAGTTATTCAGTCTCCGATCGATTGACTTTTTCTTTTTTCTTTTTTTTTTCTTTCTTTTTGTCTTCCTTCAGTGTTGCTGGCTGTAGACCTCACTTTTAATCAAATTTATCACTGATTATTAACTTTTTCCGTGGCATTGCTCTCTTTTGAGCCGTTTTGCGCAACAGGAGTATTTGCCATTTTTGAAGCAGTGACGTCAGTAAGATCAGTACTTAAACTTGTGCTATCAGCACTTAAACTTGTAAGTTCAGTACTGGAATTCGCAATAGAGAGTGCCTTTTGCTGTGGATTGGATACGGGCACAAGCGGCAGATTATCCGTAAAGTTGGTTTCGTTATACTTTATATCTGCAATGCCGTTTTCATCCCTATCCTGTGCGGTTTGAGAGAAACCTGTCCCTGCCGGGCTTGCCCAGAAGTTGCCTCCAAGGTATGGCCCTCCTACAATGTTTACGCCTGCTTTCATTTCTGTGTTCCAGGTATTTCTCCTGTTTCCGACTTCTACATTAAAGACGTTATTGAGATAGTTGTCGAACATAGTGTTGTTATCACAGGCTGGACACATAGAAAGACCTGAGATATAATTGAAAGCAAGAATATTTCCAGAAAGCGTGCTATTGTCCGAGGAGTTCAGACGAATGCCCGAGTTACTTTTGTTAATCGTGTTCCCGGAAATTATGCTGTAGTTTGAGTGTGAGATCCACATTCCGTACCGTATGTTCTCCAAAATATTATTCCCTGAAATTGTGTTCAGATTTGAATTTGTCAGGTAAATTCCCATATCGTTTTTGTTTATCGTATTGTTATTGAGATTGTTACTGCTTGAATTTATAAAGTAAAAACCGTAACCTGCATTCAAACTTGCCGTATTCCCTGTCAGGTTATTGTCGCTGCAATTATTTTCCAGGACAATTCCATGATGGTTTGAACTGGCACTGTTATTTGAGAGTATATTTCCTTCCGAGTGCATGAGCTGGATTCCGTATTTCTCGTTCAGGCTCATTTTATTGTCCGTAATCATGTTATTTTTTGAGTTACTCAGATACAGCCCGAGGTAATTTTCCGAAAGGTCATTGTTACTTATAGTACATTGACTGCATCCGGCTAAATAAATTCCTGTTACTTCAGCATATTGGGCTGATCGGACTTTAAACCCGTTAATCGTTACATTATTTGCTCGTATGTGAAATACGTTTATGTTCGGGTTGTTTGCACTAACTATTGTATCCTCAGGATTCCCGGATTCGGATCTTACTGTCAGATTCTGGGTACCGATTATAATGTTTTCGGAATAGTTTCCGGGCTTTACGATTATCAAATCACCTGAACTTGTATTGTTTACTGCGGCCTGTATTGATTCTCCAGGCTGGACGAGAATCTCAATTGCAGTCCCGTTACTCGAACTTAACGTGAAAATAAGAAAGGCTACAGCTAAGTTGACAAATCTGTTTATTTTAATCCCCCACATTCAATATAAAATATTATTTAGTTTTCTATTAATAAACTAAAATTTAAACACCAATGAATATCAATATATCTGTCTTTCCGCAGATCTTCACTCAAATGTAGTATTTTTCACAATTTATCCCCATCAACCTTATTATTTTGTCCTTAACTTCATCCATATTGGCAATTTGAGTTACCACTTTTGATTCCACTTCTATTTTTACTTCTGTAATTCCTCTCATCAGCGTGAAGACCCATTTCAGTGTTGGTTTTTGAGTTTGTTTCTTAATTTGATTACGTATTGTTTCCCCTGTTTCTTTTAGCCTCTCTCTCAGCTTCCATTCCGCTACCGAGTAAACCATCAGAGTTAAGACCATTACCATTGATAAAGCTTCAATTCTTTGAGGTTTTTTCAAATAAACTTCTGAAACCCTAAAGCTCTTATCTTTTATGAACCTGAACCCTTTTTCCACTTTACTCTGGTTTTTGTAGTGATCCAGCATCTTTTCAGCATCAAGATTAGTGTCGTTACTG
>NZ_LMVP01000010.1 GCF_002287235.1 Methanosarcina spelaei | reverse complement strand
ATCCCCAACCTAAAGGTTGGGGTATTCGTGACCCTCTGCGCTCCCTTGTAATAAATTAGAAAAGTGAGTGAAAAGAGTTAAAAAGGATTGAAAGAGCAAAAAACATATTTATGACTTTCTCTTCTTTTTACATTCTATTAGTTTTTCTTCCAGACGGATACGAGAGATAAAGACTCCGAATTGCGTTGCAATAGTTTCGATGACAGTGCGCACGCTATCCGGAATCTCGAATTCAAGGCTAGAAGCAAGGTAAAAAGCTGCAATAACATTTTTTCCGGATTTTACGGGGATTATTGCGGTAGCCCTGAGATTTTCATGCCTGAGTGCATCATCTCTTGAAGTGAGAAGCAGGTCTATATGCTGTTTATAAACCGGCTGCCCTATCATAACAAGTTTAGCATTTGGGGAATTCACACTGTAATGGGAAGCATGCTCGACAAAATTAGTGGAAAAACCACTTTGAATGGCAAGCGTCATATCTCCTGTTTCTTCATCTATGAGATAAATACCTCCTGCATTGATTTCATCTATTTGCAGGCAGGAATCCAGTAGTTTCTCAAGAGTTTCGTTCAGGGAACTGGTGGTGCTGAGTGCAATGCCAAGGTCTCTCTGGATATAGAGCAATTTTTCTTTCCTCTTCCGCTCAGTAATATCCAAGACTATTCCCTTAAGGTACTTTACTATTCCATTTTCATCAGCTTCAATGAAAGTTCTTTCTTCAACCCAGCGTATTTCGCCTGACTTAGTCAGGATGCGATACTCCTGAGAAAAATCCACGTAATCTTCTTCTATCCTTCTCAAAAGTTCTCTTTCCACTCTTTCCAGGTCGTCAGGATGCACAATATTACCATACATGAGTTTTCTTGATGTAAACTCTTCTACGGTATACCCGAATTTCTTTATGTTTTCTGAGACAAACTCGGCAGGCCAGTACTTTTCCGGCTTCCAGAGGAAAACCGTGACAGGAACCTTATTTATTACTGAAATTAGCTCCTTTGCCATCTCAAGAGCGTTACATAGTGCTACCTCATTAAGGTATTTACAGGCTTTCTGCCTGCCGTTCCCATTTTTGGCCGAGTTTGAAACCACTTTAGACATCTCATTCTCCATAGATTAAAATCTCTTACAGGAAGCTTTGAATACATTTCGGATATTTACATTTTTTGCTTCGCAAACATAGAAGTACGCAATAAATTAAAAAGCTTGTGATTCGAAATTCCAAATGCATCAGAATGCAGAGACTTGAAAGTCAGAATCTATAGAAAGATTCTACAAAAAAAAGCACACAGATATGAGATCACTTAAGAGAAAAATATATATACAGTATCGAGGTCATAGCCATTATAGTTAATAACAATTCTATTTTTAGACCTGTTTCTTTATCTCACTTTTTTAAAGATTCTTGACTCTCTGTACCTCAGGTATAAATCCCGTTTCAAAATGAATTTTCAAGGTCAATTTGATATATAACCGATGATATATTTTTGATATAACTCTACAAAAAATAAAAAGAGGCGAGTTTGAGAATATGGATGACCTTCAGGGAGTATTGAAAGGACAGAAGATTGCTTACTTTTCTATGGAAATAGGGCTTAGCAGTGAAATTCCGACTTATGCTGGAGGGTTAGGCATACTTGCAGGGGACACTATTCGTTCGGCAGCGGACCTGAATATTCCGCTGGTAGCAGTAACACTGGTAAGCAATAAAGGCTATTTCAGGCAAATTCTTGACTCTTCCGGAAACCAGGTCGAACACACTGAAGAGTGGAATCCTGCCCGGTTTATGACACTTCTCTCAGAAGAGGTAAGCGTAAAAATCCAAAATCGGGATGTTAAAATCAAGGCCTGGCTGTATAATTATAAAAGCCTTACAGGAGGCTGTGTACCTATTATTTTCCTTGATACCGATGTCGAAGGAAATGACTGGGAAGATCGCAGAATTACGGATTTTCTCTATGGGGGAGACCAGCGCTATAGGCTCAAGCAGGAAATAGTACTTGGAATAGGGGGAGTAAGAATGCTTGATGCATTGGGCTTCAAGCTTAGGAAATACCACATGAACGAAGGTCACTCAAGTCTGCTCGGCCTGGAACTCCTGAGATGTAACGGCATTGACCCTATGAAAGTCAAGGAGCTATGTATTTTTACAACACATACCCCTGTTGAAGCAGGGCATGATAAGTTTGATTACGGACTTGTAGAAGACCTCATCCAGGACAAAAACTGTGTGGATATCCTCAGAAGATTCGGAGGAACCGATCGCTTTAATACAAGCCTTTTTGCCCTTAACCTATCAAACTATGTCAATGGAGTCACAAAGAGGCACAGCCTAATCTCAAGTGAACTCTTTCCGGGCTACAAAATCCAGGCAATCACAAATGGCGTCCATTCATATACCTGGACCTCTCCCTATTTCAGGAAACTTTACGACCGCTACTTGCCTGGCTGGGCAAACGAACCCGAACTTCTAGTAAGAATAGATGGAATTCCGGACACTGACATCTGGGAAGCTCATTGGAACGCAAAAAGAGCCCTTATTGACGAGGTGAACAAAAGGACAGGTGTGGGTATGGATTACGAGACCCTGACAATTGGCTTTGCACGGCGCATGACCGCATACAAACGAGCAAATCTGGTTTTATCTGACCTTGAAATGCTTAAAAAAATAAACAGACTGGGTAAAATTCAACTTATTTTTGCAGGCAAAGCTCATCCGAATGACGGAGCCGGAAAACAGCTTATCAGGGACATCTTTAAAAATATTGGGATTTTGAGGGAAGAAATAAAGATTGTTTTTCTGGAAAACTATGATATGGATCTTGCCGCGAAAATGGTTTCCGGGGTCGATCTCTGGCTGAACACACCTACTCGCCCTTATGAAGCCTCAGGTACGAGCGGTATGAAAGCTGCCCATAATGGAGTTGTAAACTTCAGTGTACTGGACGGATGGTGGATTGAAGGCTGGATTGAAGGCGTAACAGGATGGGCAATTGGTCCTCAGCCCGAAGAAAAACTTTCCGAAGAAGAAGCAAAAGCAGCAGAACTCAGCGACCTTTACAATAAGCTGTATTATGTTATAATCCCCATGTACTACAACCGCAAGGATGAGTGGATTAAGCTAATTAACAATTCAATAGGTATGATAGCTTATTATTTCAACAGTCATAGGATGATGAGGCGTTATGTCACACATGCATACCTGTAAGTCTAATCGCTTTTTATGGAAACTCGAGAGTTTGAGTTTTATTTCCATTTGTTTTTTGGGGAGGGATAAAGGTAAGTAAAGTTTTTGTCGGTTATTGCAAAATTTACCAGTACTCTTTTTGAAATTACCTTGACAAAAATAAATTCCACATTTTCATAAGTTTGCTTAAGAAAGGATTTTGTTTCTGATAACTAGGCAACATGTTTTAGGTAGTATTACTTTTCAGGTAATGTTGTTGTTGCCTTTCGTTAGTTTGATTCCTTTCGTCAGCTTGATTATATTTTATAGCCCCCTTTTGATTTCCTTATTCAGAGAAGGCTTGTAATTCCTTCCTTTCATTAATGCCGTAGTTTACTGTCATCCCCACTAAAAGTACAGCTAAAGAACAGTACTTTAGGACAGAATTCCTCGTATATCTGTGTAAATCCTCCATAGAGTATGCTTTCTTCGCCAATTTGAATACATCTTCAATGATTGATCTTACAGATCTGAACTCTTTCCATTTGCTTATTAGCTCTTTAAATTTTGCAATTATTTCTTTGTAGAATTTTATTTCTTTTTCAGTATTTCTTTTTGAATCAAATATTTTCAGAGGATATCTCAGCATATTGAAAAGTTTCTTAAAATTACAGTTTTTCCTTGGAAATATCAAAGGTACTACCTTAAACTCTCTTACAGATATAACGTAGTTTTCATAGGAATAGTAGCCTCTATCAGCATAGATAATGTCTCCTGCTTTTATTATTCTCCTTCTTTTGAGTTCTTTGAGTATTTCCGGATAAATTTTAGGTTCTGATACATTTGCTTCATTAATCAGAAACGCTAAAGGTTTCAATGTTTGAGATTCAAGTGCAAGAGTCAGTTTCATCCCAATGAAGAAACCTCTATGTGTTGAGTGCCCCCATTTGTATTCTTTGTTTTCCAGGCTTTCTTTGGTTATCTTTTTAGCATGCCAGTTCAGGTTAAGATTTATGTCAGTACTGTCAATTATAATGCTTCTTGACCCACTTCTTCTCTTTGGACATAAACCATTCAAGAGTTCAAAAACAAAATCAGTAAACTGTTGCGGTTCAAACTTACTAAGAATGCCGTAAATTTCTTTTTCATTGGGTACTGAACTAATTTTTAAAAAGGTTCTCAAGCTTTCTCTTTCTTCTAATTCTCTGATAGCATAGGAGATTTCACAGGAAAAAAACATGCTCAGAAGGACAATTTTAATAGCAGGCACTGACTTTTGGAGGGGCAGGATGCCCCTCTTTGTAAGGATTTGTCTGCATGATCTCAAATCAAAAACGTTTAATATTTCGGATAACAATTTCCATTTGAAATCTTCGTTTAGTGGAATAAGCGGAGCTTTCATAATATATCGTCAGAAGAGGATTGTACGTCCTCCTCAATAAAATTTACGGTTTATTTTTACTTTAATTTTAATTTTGGTAAAAAATAAGATGTACTTTTTTTGGGGAAACTACCAGTATTCTTAATTAATGGAATAAAAGAGAAATAATCTTCAGTTTGATGGTGAATTTAAGAGGACCCTATTATTTTAATAAACGGTGTTTTCGCACTGGAAAATGGGCAGGATTTTCACCATTGATGAGGGCGAGATTCCAGTATGGATAAATAAAGTGCGAATAGAAAATTCAATTTAAATTGGAACTTTATAGCGATTGCTATCGAATAAGTATGACAAAATCGCACATTTATTTGTAAGATTGAGACGTTCGTGAATGAACTTCTCAAAATGAAGAAGAAAGTTTAATGAATTCGGATGAAATTCTATTGTTCTTTTAAAATTGGAGAGGAACCAGAAAAAATTAAAAAGACTCAAAGATCTGGAAATATAGCTCTGTAAATATAATTTCCACGAACAGTATCTAGCAAAGTATAAATTAAGGCTTCAAAAAAGCTATTCTTTGAATCTCAGGGCATTTTTTATTATAATTTGTAAATGAAATTCATATTTGGAAGGTTGTTATTAAAATATACAGGATTTGATGCAACTTGAGGCAATTTATGAATATAGGAAGAGAAATTGGTGGAAAACAAGAGCGTTAGTGAGGCAATTTTTCCGAATTCCAATCTCTTTATGGTATTTTAGTCAGGTGTGGTATCAAATGTACTAAAAATTCCGGAAGAATAATGATTGACTTGTTTATCTTTTAATTCTCTTTTGATTTCACTCTGCTATTTTCCAACAAGTTTAACCATTTTTATTGAGAAATCTTTCAACGTGTTTGTCTCTCTAAGTCTAGAGTTTAAACTGGATCGATATATTTATAAAGTAAAAAAATAATTAAGTTTGCTAATGGGATCTTTAAATTTGCCACAAAGATCTACTAAAAAAATTGTCAATTGTATCCGTTATAATTCATTGGTCATCGGTTAAGGAAAAATCGTTATCAATTGCATTGAAAATCGTTATCAATTGCATTGATTTTCATAAAATTTGTTAAATTATTCATCAAATGCAAAACTGGAATCTGATATCGATTTCAATTTAAACACTAAACATTTGGGTTTGAGTTTTTCCGTCGAAATCGAGATCAGCAGCTCAAAATCCTTAACCGAATACAAATGCGTTATAATTTAATAAATTGAGTTAAATAACTAAGTAAAAAATTTAAGACACTATCGTCAAAGTAGTAAAAATTATGGTATAGAGGGGAAAAACTGGTCAGGGATCTTTGTAAGGAGTTAAGCAAAAATGGGTCTGCGTGATTATTTACTATTACTCTATTGCATTTGCTATGATGGCTGGTGTAATAGTTGCTTATCTGCTTAATCTGGATATAGACCATAAATCAAATGGGAGAATTTGTGTTAAGTTAGAATCACTGATGGTTTTTCTAAGTTAAAGAAATAATTGGTTTTTCGTTGTTTTATGTGGATATCGTCATAATATTCTCATAAAAACCAATTTAGAATAGAATTAACTCTGCCTCCTTTAATTTTGAATTTTCTTTAAAATTCCAGCTATTTGTATAAGAAAGTAACTAAATATTGTTTAGATTTAATTAAGGTCTAAAATAATGGAAATTGTTATTTTTATACAACCTTTACGAATTATGATATGTGTTTTTCACAAATAATGTTCGAAAACGTGCATGAGTTTTTAAGTTGAGAACAAAAAACGCAATTAGGAAAAATGTAGTAAAATGTACTAGAGAAAGAGGTATGGTTTAATGATTCCGTTGTGTAGGCCATATTTTGATTCCGAAGAATTGTATGAGATAAAAGAAGTATTGGATTCTGGATGGGTATCTCAAGGACCTAAAGTAAGAGAATTCGAAAATAAGGTTGCAGATTATGTTGGTGCTAAGTATGCCATTGCTGTCACAAACTGCACAGCATCACTCCATTTGGCACTTTTGAGCCTTGGTATTAGTATGGGAGATGAGGTTTTAGTAGCCGATTATACTTTTCCAGCTACAGGTCATTCAGTGTTATATTGTGGAGCAAAGCCGATTTTCGTAGATGTAAATTTAGATACTTACAATATAGATTCTGACAAAATTGAGGAAAAAATAACAGAAAGAACAAAGGCGATTATCCCTGTTCATACATTTGGCCAACCTGCAGAAATGGATAAAATTATGAAAATCGCTCATGATTATAATCTAAAAATTGTTGAGGATGCAGCCTGTGCCTTAGGTGCAAAATACAAAACAGAGTATGCTGGAACCATTGGAAATATAGGGTGTTATTCGTTTCATGCAAGAAAAGGGATTACCACAGGGGAAGGAGGTATGGTAGTTACCAGTGATAAAACTCTTGCTGAGAAAATTAGATATTTGTCCGTTTTTGGGATGAAGTCTGCTTGGGATAGAGAAAAAGATCAGATTCTCAGTATTCCAGAATTTTCGGATATAGGTTATAATTACAAAATGAGTGATATAACGGCTGCTATAGGAGTCGCCCAGCTAAAAAAAATAGACATGATTATTGAAAGAAAAAAGAAGTTAGCAAAATATTGGGACGAAAAGTTAGAAGACATCGATTTCATTAGTAAGCCTTATGTTCAAAAGGATGTGAGACATATCTATCAAAGCTATGTAGCTCTCATTGACAAAAATATAAACAGGAACAAACTAATTTCAAAACTGATGAAACATGGAATTCAAACTCAAATTGGAACATATGCATCTCATATCCAACCTGTTTATGCTTCTCAAGAGAAATGTCCAAACTCATTGGACATATTTAATAGATCAATAGCATTGCCTCTATATTATGAGTTAAAAGAAGAAGATATCGATTTTGTAACAAAAAGTATTAAAATATCGGTGAGTGAGCTGAAATGAGATTGAATAATAAGTCTGTACTTGTTACTGGAGGTGCTGGATTTATCGGAAGTCATCTTGTTGATAGATTGATCCTTGAAAATCCAGACAATCTTGTTGTTGCGGATTCTTTTTTCTTAGGCAAAAAAGAAAATTTGAATAATGCAATGAAAAATTATCCCGGTTTAAAAATATTAAACCAGGACTGTACAGAGTATGAACAAATGAAAGTCATTATGGAAAACGAAGGAATTGATGTCGTTTTCAATCTTGCAGTGATTCCCTTACCAGCAAGCCTTGAAAAACCGGCATGGACGTTCAAGCATAATGTAGATATTGCTGCTTCATTATGCGAATTGGCTCGAAATGATCTTTTTGATACCTTAATCCATTTTTCTTCGTCTGAAGCTTACGGGACTTCTGTATATGCTCCTATGGACGAAAATCATCCTTTAAATGGAACTACACCTTATGCAGCCAGCAAAGCATCATCTGATCTTCTAGTATCCTCATACTGTGAAACATTTGGTATAGATACCTCAATAATCAGACCCTTTAATAACTATGGACCCAGACAAAATGATCAGAGTTATGCCGGGGTGATCCCAATAACAATAGAGCGGATTTTGCAAGGCGGCGTTCCTGTAATATTTGGAAATGGAGAGCAAACAAGAGATTACTTGTATGTGACAGATACAGCAAGTGCAGCAATAAACGTATACAAAAATAACAAAACAAGAAACAAAGTATTGAACATTGCAAGCGGAAAAGAAGTATCCATAAAGTATTTAGTTACTCTTATTGCCGAGTATTTAGGCTGTGAAAATAAAATTATGTATGAACCTCCAAGAATTGGAGACGTAAAAAGGCACATAGCAAATGTTTATCTTGCAGAAGATTTGATTCAGTTTAAACCTGAAGTTACTTTTGAAGAAGGGCTCAAAAAGACGATTGACTGGTATAAAAGTAGCTTCACCAGAGGAGAACCAAAAAATGAATAATAAAGTTAAGCAGGAATTATATGATTTTTGAGAATGAGAGACCATATAAAAGCCATGGAAATGGTTTGTTCAAAGAAGAAGATTTCAAAAAATTAGGTGAAAACGTAATCTTTGAAGATAATGTGCTTGTTTTTCACCCTGAAAACATAGAGATCGGAAACAATGTATACATTGGGCACAATACGATCCTTAAAGGCTATTATAATAATAATATGTCCATTGGTGACCATACTTGGATTGGACAAAATTGTTTTATTCATTCTGCTGGGAGGATTACAATTGGGAAATGTGTAGGTATAGGCCCAATGGTAAAAATATTGACTTCTCAACATAAAGGGGATAACATAAAAATACCTGTATTATTTACCGAACTAAGTACAAAAGAAGTTGTATTAGAAGATGGTTGTGATATTGGCATTGGTTCTATAATTCTTCCTGGGATCACTGTAGGAGAAGGAGCTATTGTTGGAGCAGGAAGTGTTGTAACTAAAGACGTAGAACCGTATACAATAGCAGCTGGCGTGCCAGCCAGACTTTTGAAATATCGGTAAAAATTTTCGAGACTTTTTATTATTTTCTGGTCTCTTTCAATTTCCACTTTGAATCGTGCGAAACAATAAAATTTTAATTATATTGAAATAAATTATTTGTTATGATAAGAGGAAACAAATCAATCAATAAGTTAATGGTAAAAACGGTATTTGAAGGCAACATATTAATTCCTTTACCGAAATTATTGGTTGAAAATCGCTTTCATTCTCTATTTTCTATAATATCTCCTACTCATTGCGATTACAAATGAAGTAAAAAAGCTGTTTTCCTTGGCTCTTCCTGTATTTACCCAAAACTCGCTCCTCAGCCTCTTAAAGAAGAATATCTATTGACCGGCTTTCTTGAAGAGACAAATGAAGCCTATGCAATAGCTAAGATTGCAGGCATTAGACTCTGCAAACATTACAACCAGCAGTATGAAACTAATTTCATTTCCGTGATGCCTACCAACCTATACTGACCTAATGATAGTTTTTATCTTGAAACTTCCCATGTGACGCCTGCATTGATAAGAAAGTTCCATGAAGCGAAGGTGAATAACAAACCTGAAGTCGTTGTTTGGGTCACAGGCAAGCCTCTCAGGGAGTTCATGAATGTGGATATATAGCTCTGTAAATATAATTTCCACGAACGGCATCTCGCAAAGTATAAATTAAGACTTCAAAAAAGCTATTCTTTGAACCTCAGGGCATCTTTTATTATAATTTGTAGATGAAATTCATATTTGGAAGAATATTATTAAAATATACAAGATTTGATGCAACTTGAGGCAATTTATGAATATAGGAAGAAAGGTTGGTGGAAAACAAGAGGGTTGGTGAGGCAATTTTTTCCAAATTCCAACTTCTTTATGGTATGTTTAGTCAGGTGTGGTATCAAATGTACTAAAATTCTGGAAGAGCGATGATTGACTTGTTTATCTCTTAATTCTCTTTTGATTTTACTCTGCTATTTTCTAACGATTTTAACCACTTTTACTGAGAAATCTTTCAACGCATTTGTCTTTTTAAATCAAAAATTTAAACTGGATCGACATATATATAAAGTAAAAAAATAATTAAGTTTGCTACTGGGATCTTTAAATTTGCTACAAAGATCTGTAAAAAAGATTACCAACTGTGCCCGTTATAATTTAATAAATTAAATTAAATAACTAAGTAAAAAATTTAAGATATATTACCAAAGTAGCAAAAATTATGATATAAAAGGGAAAAACTGATCAGGGTCTTTGTAAGGAGTTAAGCAAAAATGGGTCTGCGTGATATTTACTATTATTTTATTGCATTTGCTATGATGGCTGGTGTAATAATTGCTTATCTTCTTAATCTGGATATAGATCAGAAGCCTAATGGGAGAATTTGTATTAGGTCTAGGCGGCGATAAGCTCTCTAAATTAAAAAATAATGTTTTAGTTATTTTGGGATAAAACAACGGTACACTATTGAATGTTTTATATATTCTTTTTACCGTAAATAGTGCTTGTAGCAGTCAGAGATAAATATTAAACAAATTTTAGAACATGACCAATATTGTCTTAGTTCAGAAGAAGTAAAACTTTGAACCAGCCTGCATTAAGAGTAGATACAGAAATTAATGAAAAATAAGTCAAAAGATTCGTCTAATAGTTAGAAATTATGTATAAAGTAAGAGGTCAAACGGATGGGGCAGAGGTTTTTACAATTTGATATATTGAGGTCTATTGCAATCGTATTCATAGTTCTTACTCATATGCATTTATTTTATAACACTCCGCTATATAATAGTAATATATTTCTTAATGTTGGAGATTGGGGCCTAGTTATTTTTTTCTTTATATCTGGTTTTTTATTAACTGCTAATAATAATCTTGAGTCAAAAGAAAAAATTTTGATATTCCTGAAAAAAAGAATTAAAAGAATATATCCTTTATATATTATTTCAATATTGCTTACTTACATAATGTTTGTAATTTTTGACTTTAAAAGAGCTTCATTACAATATGACCTAAGTATTATTAGCTTAATTGTCCACTTAATAGTAATACAAGCTTTCATACCTCAAACATATCTTCCCAATCATACATTTTTAATCCCTGCATTATGGTATGTAAGTGCGATAATTTGGTATTATATATTATATTCAATAATTATATACAAATCTAAAAATATAAAAGAAATAATATTTTACTCAGGGATTGTAATGATCCCGTTTATAATACTAAAAATTGGATTTAATTTAATCCAGTTTCGTGCATTTTATTATTATCCAATATTTATTCTAGGAATAATATCTTCCATTATTTCCAAAAATAGTCCATGCAAAAAAATAAATTCATATATTACAATATTAATTGCTCTAATCTTTTCTAAATTGGTTCTTTTCGATTTAACATCTGACGATTTAATAAATACTAATATAATATATTTCTTTTCATTGTTCATTTTGATAAGCTTAATAGAATCAAAATTTTCAGCTTTTCAAAAGAAAAGCAATATCATATCCCATTATTTCTATAAGATTTCCTATTGTTCTTATGCAGTATATCTGTTTCATTTTCCAGTATTATGTTTCTTCAAAACAATATTAGATTTCAACCATTTAATTAGTCAAGAGCTGCAGAGTAAAATATTATTATTTCTTGGAGTACCTCTTTTATTTATAATTGGTAATTATATTCAAAAAGAATATGACAATAGGACAACTAGTAATAAACAAAAAGAGTTATCGCTTTCAAAAGAGGAAAAAAATTGCTTAATTTAACAGAACATCAGGAAATTTTCAGCAAGCAGGTGCCTAAGAATTTACTAGCCAATACTCTATATTTTATACTGAATGTGATAATTGGTTTGCTTCTGGTACCATATTTTATTGATTCTCTTGGCGTAGCAAGTTACGCACTCGTTCCTTTAGCTACTTCTATTACCAGTTATGTAAATTTAGTTGTACAATCACTAAATACATCCGTGTCAAGGTATTTGACTATAGATTTGCAGACACAAGAATTCAAAAAAGCCAGTATAACATTTAATACTGCTCTTTTTGGAACGCTTGGAATTATATTAATAATGCTTCCTTTTGTAGTTTTAATTTCATATTATTCGCCTTCATTCTTTGAAATTCCCACCAGCCAGGAAAATGCTGCAAGAATACTTTTTCTTGGAGTGATAGGTTCATTCTTATTGCGGGCGTGGGGAAGTAATTTTGGCGTTTCTCTTTTTGCCTACAACAGGCTTGATCTCCAGAACCTTGTGAATGCTATAAATATTATTGTTCAAACAGGCTTAATAGTGATATTATTCAAGTTATATTCTCCAAACTTGGTTTATATCGGATTATCTTATTTAATTGGGGCTGTAGCTGCTCTTGTTTTATCTATATTTTTCTCACGTAAGATAAATCCCCATCTAAAAGTTAATGTAAAAGATTTTCGTAGATCGAAAGTCAATGAAATTACGAGTATGGGCGGCTGGGTTATAATTAACCAGATTGGTACATTATTATTCCTTCAAATAGATTTAATCGTCGTGAATAAATTATTTGGTACTGCTGCTGGAGGAGAATATTCTGTCGTGCTGACATGGAGCATGATGCTGCGTACTGTCGCAGGAATGCTAGTAGGAGTCCTTACACCTGTAATTCTCACTTACTATGCAAAAGAAAGAATAGATGAACTGATAAGCGTATCAAAAAGTGCTGTAAAGCTTGCAGGCCTTGCAATGGCACTACCGATAGGTTACATATGCGGTTTCGCACCTCAACTTCTTACACTATGGGTAGGCCCTGAGTTTGCAAAACTCTCACCATTGATGGTTTTAATGTTATTCCATCTTGTGATTAACCTTCCAGTGATGCCCCTCTTTGCGATCAATGTGGCATACAATAAAGTAAAAATTCCAGGTATTGTTACATTTATTATGGGGATAGGCAATTTTTTGCTGGCAGTACTGATTCCTTATCTCACAGGTTGGAATTATTATGGAGTTGCATTGGCAGGAGCAATTATGCTGACATTTAAAAATGCATTTTTTATTCCATGGTATGCTACTAAGGTGCTTGGGATCTCCAGAACTACATTTGTAAAATCCATGCTTTCCGGAGTATTCTCTATGACTGTAACTGCACTAGCATCTCGTCTAGTCGGTAATTATTTTCAAGTTTCAGGCCTTATTTCATTGTTGATTTGTGGGATTTTTTTGACTGTTTTTTATCTGCTATTTGTATGGGGGGTTGGACTTGATCAATTAGAAAGGCAAGCAGTAGAATCACTTTTACCAGTAAAATTAAGGGGCAGGTTGAGTTTTGAAGTCAAATGTAATCGATGAGATAGTAAAAAATGACCTCTGCATAGGCTGTGGAATCTGTGTAGGAATATGCTCCCGTAAAGTATTAGAAATTCAGGATAACGAATATGGAGAGTATGTTCCCTGTGAAGTTCAGGCATGTGATTCAAGATGCGGTTTATGCCTTGAGTTTTGTCCATTTAGTAACAATGAAAATGAAACGCAAATGGGAGCGAAGATTTACGGAAGCATAGAAGGAATCAATTATCTATTCGAAACAGGTTATTACCTTGATTCTTATGTAGGGTATTCAAATGATTTCAGGCAGAGCAGTGCATCGGGAGGTATGGCAACCTGGCTTCTTACAAAGTTATTGAAAGAAGGTATTGTAGACTATGTAATGTGCCCAATCTCTCAAAAAAACCCAGAGAAACTATTCAGTTTTGAGATATTGAGCAATGAATATTCTGTAAAGGCTGCTTCAGGATCGGTATATTATCCTGTTGAAATGTCCGAGGTAATCCAGAAAATTCAGGAAATTCCAGGCCGCTATGCCGTTACAGGTTTACCCTGTTTTATAAAAGCTCTCAGGCTCGCTGCTCAGAAAAACAGAGAGTTAAGAGAAAGGATTGTTTTCACAATAGGTCTTGTTTGTGGCCAGATGAAAAGCAAAAATTATACAAAATACATTGCAGCGTTAGCAGGCAATAATGACTTACAGAAAGTTGAGAGTGTTTATTATAGAGGAAAAAGTCCTGAAAAATTTGCAAGTAACTATTATTATCAGTTTACCGATGAACAAGGATCACAATATAAAATCTTCTGGGATGAAGGGATATCTGAAGCCTGGATAAACAGATGGTTTACTCCTAATGCATGTAATTATTGTGATGATGTGTTCGCGGAACTTGCAGATGTAACTTTTATGGATGCCTGGCTTCCAGAGTATTCGAAAGATAGTAAAGGCACAAATCTTGTGCTTGTAAGATCACCTAAAATCCTGACCCTTATTCAAGAAGGAATAGAAAAAGGAGAAATTAGTGCTAATAAAATTTCAGTCGAAAAAATAATACAGAGCCAAGCAGGAGTCCTTGAACTTAAAAGAAAACAGCTTTCTTATCGTCTGTATTTAGCTGGGATAAAAGGTCAAAAAGTGCCTGAAAAAAGAGTAAAGGCAAGTAAAGATATAGGAATGCTAAAAACGAGAGAAATTAAGCTCAAAGAAATGATGCAGAAAGAAAGCAAACAACTCTTTTTAATTTACTGCCAGAACAATATACTGGAAATAAAAGAGTTCAGAAGTGGAATGAATCCATATATCAACCAAGGTAAACGGCTCAGACTGCTTGGAAAGCTTATGCCCCCTATTCGGGTTATTAAAAGAATAAGTAAAAAAGAGGGAACGGAAAAATGAATGAAAAGCCAACTTTTATTCTGGCGGGAAATGGCCCATATGAAAACAGAGGATGTGAAGCGATTGTAAGGGGGACTGTAAAGATATTAAAGTATTACTATAAGGACCCTTCATTTTTGTGTGTGAGCTTTTTTCAAAATCAAGAACAGTTTGAAAAACAAAGCCGAGAAGAGTTTGATCCGGCAATAGTGCATAAGAAAGCCAATAAACGCCAAAGCAAATTTGATCCAAATTGGCTTCTGAGGTTACCATTCAGAGGAATTTATCCAGAATTGTATAAAAGTTGGATGTATAAAGAGATGATCCCACATATCAAAAACTCAACCTCAGTGTTATCCATCGGTGGAGACAATTACTCCTTAGATTATGGCATCCCGAAGAAATTTATATATTTGGATGATGTTGTTCTGGAAAGTAAAAAACCACTAATTATTTGGGGTGCATCTGTAGGACCTTTTGAAAAAATACCCAAATATGAAAAATATATGAAAGAACATCTTCAGAGTATAACGGGGATTTTTGCAAGAGAATCAGCTACGATAAATTATTTAGATAAAATTGGAATAACAGATAATGTGTATGAAGTTGCAGACCCAGCATTTTTAATGGATGCAACAGAACCTCAACCCAATAAAAAGATCGAAATTGAAGAGAATTCCATTGGAATAAATCTAAGTCCTTTAATGGTAAGGTACTTCAGCAATGGAGATATGGGATCATGGATAAACACGGCAACTAAGATTGTAGAAGATATTTCAAACCAAACTAACAATAGAATCTATTTAATTCCGCACGTCACGACTTCACACTCTAATGATTATTTATTTTTAAAAAAAGTTAGAGAAAACGCAAAGATCTCTAAAGAGAATATAATTTTACTTCCACCTACATATAACGCTTCAGAAACAAAGTGGATAATTAGTAAAATGAAACTTTTTGCAGGGTCAAGAACTCACTCAACAATTGCTGCTCTTTCTTCTTACGTTCCAACATTAAGTTTTGCATACAGTATTAAAGCAAAAGGAATTAACAGAGACATATTTGGGCACGAAGATTATTGCTTGAGTCCAGAAGATCTAACTCCAGAAACTGTGACTAAAAAAATAGAATTAATGTTGGATAGGAGGAAAAAAATCATATCGGAATTGAAGACATCTATTCCAAGGATTAAAGATAAAGCTCTCTTAGCTGGTGAAACTCTTATGAATATCACAGGTTAATTTTTTTACATTATAACAAAAACTTAAATAAGAGCGATAAATATGCCATTGGTTTCTGTAGTTATTCCCCTTTACAACAAAGAACTTTACGTAAGCCGAGCGTTATACTCTGTTCTCAATCAGACATTCCAGGAATTTGAGATAATAATAATCGATGATGGTTCAACAGACAAAAGTGCTGAAGTAGTAAAAAATTTCGTAGACCCCAGAATCAGGTTGATACATCAAGAAAATGGAGGAGTATCTGCAGCAAGGAATAAGGGAATTGAAAAAGCAAAAGCAAATTTAATTGCTTTCTTAGATGCAGATGATGAGTGGACTCCAAGTTTTCTGGAAACGATATTGAGATTAAGAAAGAAATATCCTGAGGCAGGAGCTTATGCGACAGCATACAAAAAACGATATCCAAACATGAATGAAAAGAAACTAAATTTCTTTGGGCTTCTTGAACATCAAAAGGAAGGCTTACTTACATCATATTTTAAATCTGCAACAAAGGGAAAACTACCAGTGCGTTCATCAAATGTTGCAATACCAAAAAATGTATTTTATGAGGTAGGAAAATTTCCTATAGGTGAGTGGTGGGGAGAAGATACCGACATGTGGGGCAGAATAGCCCTGAAATTTCCCATTGCATTTAGTATGGATATTTGTTCTGTATATAATATCGATACATTAAATAGTGCTTCTAAAACTATAATGTGTGTTCAAGAGCATCCTTTTATCAAGACAGCAAGAGAAGCTATTCGAAAGAATGAAGTATCTCCTGATATCTTAGAAGATTTATATGAATATCTCGATAAGGAATGGATCGTTACAGCGAAGAGAAATCTACTTGCAGAAAATGCAAAACTTTCAAGAATGAATTTATATCAGTGTACTTCCAAAAAATTTGATATACATAAGGAACTTATTTTACTACAGACATATTTGCCACAGAAAGTGTATAGCTTGAAAAACAAAGTTATTTCAAAGATATATGAAAAAATATAGTAAATATTCAGGTATTCGTATCCTCTTCAAATTGAGTGGAGATATCTTTCACTTTCCACTCACTGAACTTTTTTCTCTGATTAATTGAGCCAGAGATGGCATCCCAAATGTACCGCCAACTCTATCACATATGTACAGAT
>NZ_LMVP01000009.1 GCF_002287235.1 Methanosarcina spelaei | reverse complement strand
AACCGTTACTAAAGAAGTTAATCTCGAAACTACAACATCAGGAAATATGACTGCACAGGAATCAAAAGGGCCAGGCAACAAGAGTAATGGATTTGGGGCACACCTATCCTATATTGTGATACTAGCACTTGCAGGAGGGTTATTCGTATACAGAAAGAAAATCCAGGAAAAACTGCAAAAAAGAAAAAATAAGTAATCCGAGAACAAAAGCCTGAAAACCCAAAGGTCCGAACAAGGCAGCATCATAAAAAACAGCATCATTAACAAACAGAAGACGTAGGATGAAAAACAAGCCTTTTCAAAAAACTGCTTGCCCGCAAGCCTTTTTTGAAAAGGCTTGAGCGAAAACGACGAGTTAACATTTGGATTTGAGAACCTTAGCCCCAAACCCTATAGGCGTGATAAACCGGCGCAACGGTTTCGGGTCAACGGTTGATTGAAAAAAAAACTCTGTATTTAGCAAGGTTTTTCCAGCCGGATTATTTTGGTATCTCTCCCGAATTCGAGGCTTCAGCCTTAAGTTTCTCAAAGTACTGCTTGGTCTCGATAGTAACAACTTTTCGCAGGGCCAGCAGAGCAATAAGGTTTGGAATAGCCATGAGCCCGTTTACGATATCAGCAAGTACCCAGATAACATCAAGAGTCATGAAGGCACCTGAGGCAACAATCAGGATGTAAAGGATTTTGTAAGGGAGAATTCCTTTTACACCGAAGAGAAATTCCGTACAGCGCTCACCATAGTAATTCCACCCAAGAATTGTTGTAAAGGCAAACAAAATGAGCCCGACTGTTACTATGTAATTTCCGAACTCCGCAAGTACGGTGGAAAAAGCATAGCTTGTCATATATGCACCTGCAAGGTCACCTGTCCAGGAGTCTGTTACGATCAGGACGATTCCGGTCATGAAGCAGACGATAATAGTATCAAAGAAAGTTCCTGTCATGGAAATGAGTCCCTGTCTGACAGGCTCTTTTACCTTTGCAGCCGCAGCGGCTATCGGAGCACTTCCAAGGCCGGACTCGTTTGAGAAAATTCCTCGTGCAATCCCCATTCTGACTGCAAGCATTACTCCTGCTCCAAGAAAACCGCCCCTTGCAGCAGTTTCTGTGAATGCAGCACTTACTATCAAAGTGAGAGTTTCAGGTATTTTCTCAAAGTTTAACCCAATTATTATCAGGCATCCCGATACATAGCTTATTGCCATTAAAGGCACTAGAAGCTGGGCAACGCCTGCAATCCTCCTGATTCCGCCAAGTGTTACAAACGCTACGAGCAGGCTTATTACAAAAGCGCTCAGAGTTTCATGGATATTAAAGGCAATCCTTGCCGAATCAACAATGGAATTTACCTGCGGAAAAGTCCCTATCCCGAAGAGAGCTACGTTCATACCAAAAAAAGCAAAAGCCGTAGCAAGAGTTTGGCTGTACTTTCTCTGCCCAAGCCCGTTTTTTATATAATACATGGGCCCTCCTGACATCTGCCCGTTTGAATCAGTCACTCTGTATTTGACTGCAAGCAGGGACTCGGAGTACATGGTTGCCATCCCGAAAAAACCTGCAAGAAGCATCCAGAAGAGAGCACCTGGACCTCCTGTTTTTATTGCAGTTGCAACCCCAACTATATTTCCAGTTCCAATAGTTGAGGACAGTGCAGTACTCAGCGCCCCAAAACTTGAAACGTCACCCTGTACTCCAATTTCGGTTTTTCTAGAATTAAGCACATACTTAAGTGCAAGGGGCAGCCTGATTACCTGAACCATCCCGAGTTTCCAGGTCAGGAAAATCCCGGTTCCCACAAGTAAAATCAGAAGCTGCGGTCCCCAGATTAGCTGATCTATCCCTGTAAGGATCTCAAGTACGTTAACACCCGACAGTTCCGTTCAAGCCAGCCCCCAGAAAGTAAAAAGATACTTTTGGAAAAGAGATCGTTTTAACTCAGTATTTGTTCCAGGCTGGTCTTAAACATTGATGTTCAGGAATTAACTATGTAAAACCGAACTCCGGTTTAAAATGTTCGGAAAAACATCCTCATAGGCAGAAAGATTAGAGAATCTTCCAGGTAAAAAGTTACTTTCTTCAACTACCTAACAGAATAAATTTTTATACTTACAGATTGTTAGACATTTAGGGGGTATTATATGATGCGTATCACATCTTTAAATAGCATGTCTCTGGCAAAAGTCCTGAGTATTATGTATCTCTCACTTGCCATCATCTTTTCACCGATTATTCTTTTCATACTGAGTATGGATGGGATAGGTCTTATTGAAGGCATATTTGCAATTGTATTCTTCGTTGTGTTTTATGGGATTGCGGGAGCAATAGTGGGACTTCTTATTGGCACAATATATACTCTTGTTGCAAAAAGGGTTGGAGGCATAGAAATGGATGTTGAAACTTCATGAGTTTACTTTTGGAACGTACTTAAAAACAGATTCTTCATTTTTATAATCAGATTAGTATTTTGAAAACATCTTCTTCTCTTTAAAAGGGGATTCTTCTTTTATAAATGTTACTTTTTCTAAACCTTTCTTTTACTTTTAGTTATTCGTTGAGTTCCTGGTTTCTAAATTTTTATTTTTCATTAGTTCTGAAAAAAAGCCAAAAGTTTCGTCTGTTCGATGTTTTCGGTTGGTTTAATTTGCTCTTTATGTTTTTGTTGTTTTTTAGTTTTTTCAATTTCTCCGGGTTCAAGAATTGGCTCAAGAAAATTACCAAAAAAGTGGATTCATTTTCTGGACTTAACGAATCTCGAGAGTACTCTATCGTTTTTTCCTGCCAGTTTTCCAAAAGCAGCAAGAATTTCATTCCCCTCTTTTGCTCGTTCTATTCCCAAGCACAGTTTTGTAGCATAGTTTGCAAGGGCTTTCCATTCCATATCCTGCATGAATTCGAAGAGATTGTCCAGGTGAAGGCAGCTAATCTTAGCGATTCTTGGAAAAATGTTCTTTCTGAACTTCCTTTTTATGAAAACGTTTCCTCGACTGTCTATCCGCCAGGAAAATACCTTATGCTTTGTCTCAAGGGTTCTGGACCGAGACCAGGAAGCAGCCATCTGGAATAAATCGGATTTTAAATATAAAAATTGTTTGTTGTATGTCTCATCCTGTAGTATCTGCAAATCTGAAGGTTAAATAGAAGTTATTTTATGCATCTTTCGGTAATTTTAAAGTCCTTCTAAATACTTGTTGAGTTTCTCTCAAATTTCTTTCAAATTTATCTCAAATTTCTCTAAGTTTCTTTGTTAGCGTTCCAAAGTTACGGGGCACATGCATTTATGTAGCTTTTGACAATAATCCAGAGAACAAGCCAACCAATTGCGGATATCAAATCTTTTTTTAACTGTATTTCCATACGCCTATTTAATCTATTGCTCATATTTAAATTTTTTTATCTGTTTGAAAATAACTTCATATGCTCTTTCTCAAAGATATTCTCAACTCCCGTTATAAAAAAAGTATATTTCGTCCTCAAATTCCCATCCAACCCCTTTTGCCTTTTTTCTTATCCCAAAAAGCCTTTTTTTGAACCTATGATAAAGAGTCTTTCCACTATTTTTTCATTTTATAGCACCATAAGGTAAAAGTTACATTTCCTGGAATCTCACTAGTGTCAAGTCAATTATCAAGGATTCAATAATTCCTAATAACTGCACTCGATTTTATACGACATTTTGTGTTTGACTCGACACTCGAAATATTAATACAAATAGATGTACAGAATATCCGATGCTTTCAAGCCGGAATTAGCCCGAAGTTCATTTGCACGTCCAATAACCTGTTTTCAGTTTCGTTGTTATTGCCTGCCATTTTCAATATTCTTTTGAACTTGTTTCTGCTTTTCATTATGGAGTAAACATATAAAAGTTGCTAAAAGAATGAAAGTGGAGTTATCCAGGGCATAAATCTTTGTATAATTATTGAGGACTTAACAGAAAATATAAAGTTTCCGTTATTTGCGACTAAAGAAGGAAAGCAACCGACCTGTAAAAATTTTAAATAATTTTAGAAATAAAGTTCTTAGCAAAAAGTAATAATCCTATAAAATCAGCCGTTTCAAAGAAGGTAGAAGTATTCCAAGTGCATACGACAATCGAAGAGGATCAGTAATAGTTGAAACCGATGATGGAATCCTGCTGGTGAGCAGCTCCGGGTCTTACTACAGGTTCCCTGGAGGAAAACCGAAGAAAGGGGAGGCTAGTATCGAAGCTGCGATTCGAGAGCTTAGAGAAGAAACAGGACTTAGGGCATACGACGTAAGATACCTTTTCAAATTTCATGCATCCAAGGTCTTTAAGATTAAGGCCAAAGGATTGCCAGAACCGAGAAGTGAGATCCACCATTTTGCATTTTTCAGGCCAGGCAAGGAAATGAAAGTGCAGATTTCTGAAAACACTCTTAAATTACTGGATATTTATTATAACTTAAAAGAAAAGGAGAGTAAGTAAGAGGTTATGTTTTAATTTAGAGTCCTTGTTTATAGTTTATTCCACACTCGCTTTTTTCATTCCATACTCACTTTTTCATTCCCCTACCTGTTTTTTTCAGATACATGTTTAATCGTTCTACCGATTCCATGCAACTACAAATAAGAGCCGAACTATCTTTTAGTGCCTTAATAAAACACTTTATCATCGGTTTTTCATTGGTTTCATGAATAAGTCATTCTTTTTCTCCTTCTCTGCCAGAATTCCCCCCTTGACATCCTTGACATTATACCTTATTATACACTATATGATACCTGTCATAGAGCTTTACGTTCAGGAAACGTAATATAACTACAGCCCAAAAACCCAGCATATCAGATTGAATTAGGCGTGCTAAATTTGTTCCCTTACTTTCGAGTTATTGACCCCCTCTCCTGATATACCAAGCTTTTAGAAACTTAAACCGTCATACCGAGAATCAAAGGTACATTTTGAACTAAAAAATTAGTTTTGTTTATAATTAAACAAGTTTAAACTATAATTAATGTATTCTACATTTACTTATTATGATATCCCATTAACTCTATGATTTTTGGTTATTTGAACTACTATTTATATATTAAAACTAGTCTACTCGTGTTGAAATTAAGATATGATTGATTTTTATATAGACCTAAGTTATAGATATCTTCAATTAATCTAAACTAAAAAGAGCCAGCTAGATGCCAGTCACCTTGCCTGCACGCATCCAGTGTCGTCTTGGAGCTTAAGGCAGGAAATATTGCAGATATGTGGGGGGTACTCTGCTGAGAAAAGCTTATGGCAAAAGGTAACGGCCTTGCTCTTTGCAGAATCCTGAATCAGGCAGTTGATATTCTGCCCGGTTCTCATAATGCACAAAGGGCAAGAGCTGGTAAAAAAATTGGGGGAAACAGTAATGGCACAATTCAGACCTTTTGAAATGGATAGTATTCCAATAGAAGAGCAGTTTATGAACTGGAAAGAAATAGTCAAACCTCCGTATGACAAGAAATTGGTCGACGCATACACCCGGACCCGGGTAATCCTGATGAACGGGATTGAGAACGCTTCAGTCCTTATGTCACATGCGATTGAGCGAATGACTGTAGATCCGGAAATCAAACGCCAGATGGCAGCGATGAGGCGCGCTGACTCAATGCAACAGCAGACAGTTGACTGGCTAAATCCGGCTAATCAGAGTGTTATAGAGACCACACTTGGCTATGAACAGGTAGCGGTTGATCTCACTGCAAATCTTGCCAAAAACGAGCCCGATTCATATGTGAAGCAAACTCTGGACTTCGCCTTGCTTGAGGACTTCGACCACCTTTACCGATACAGTTGCCTTTATGATTACATAGAAGGAGGTGATCCTGAGTCTATTGTTCAGGGCAAGACTGAAGTAAAAGCCGCAAGACCAACAATTGGCCACCACCGTCACCCTGACGAGACCATGCGCAAGCACTACGATAAAGACACGGCTGACATTAAAACCAAAATGAATTATCTCACCATTGTTGCAGGCGAGCAGCAGACCGAGCTTTTCTACAAGACTCACGGGAATATGTATTCTGATGAACTTGCAAGGCAGCTTTACTCTGAGATTGCCGATGTTGAAGAAGAGCATGTGACCCTGTATGGGCTGCTCGGTGATCCAAACGAAACAATGCTCGAAAAGTCCGCACTCATGCAACTCTGTGAAGCATATATCTATTTCTCTTGCGCCCAGACTGAGACCGATCCAAGGATAAAAGCGATCTGGGAAGACTTTGCAAAAATGGAGATTTCGCACTTCGAAGGCTGTGCCAACCTCCTTGAGAAGTATGAAGGAAGGGATATCAGGGATATCGTAAAGGCTGATGTTATCGAACCACTGGTCGTTTTCGAGCCGAATAAAAACTATGTAAACAAGATAATCGACGAGCAGCTTGACCTCATGCCTTCGAATATGGAATACAAGAGGCTCAGTGAACTGTCTGATGAATGGGCCAGCTTCAAGTTCCAGTGGAAGGTGAACGGAGCCGGCGTGCCAAGTGAAGAGGTCGTCAGCAAAGCGAACAGTGAGCTAGCTAAACGGGACCAGGCAGAGAATGTCAAACAGTTTAAGTGTCAGTTATCCGAGAGGACACAAAATGTAATGGCTTCTCAAAGAGAAAGAATGATGCCGCGTCCCTAATCTGGTTATCGATGGGGAACTGTTGCAAGCCAGTTTCAATTTAAGGTGCAGATGAGCCATCTTTTAATTGAAAGTAATCTTTTAATTTTTGGAGGTAGGGCGTTAAATAACGCCCACTTTTAATTTAAATGACTTGGTATGTTCTTTCACTTGTGTAATTTAGTAGAATCCACTCTTTCATTCAGCTGATTTAACATAACTCTTCACCATCAAACTTGTTTTTGTAGATACTATAATAATCAGACACTACAATAATAGGTAAGCTAAATTCTAGCCTGACTGACAAAAATAACAATCATAATATTCAGGTTACTGATTTATTATAACTACTCAAGCTACTGATTTATCTGTAATATCTTTCCTGCTGCAGAAAACCTATTAACAGATCTGTTATAAGATTTATAGTATAACACAGATTAATATATGTATATTCTTAAACGATTTAAGTTTTTTTACTTACTTAACTCTTGGCTATATAGCGTACACTTGAGGTCAATAGATATTGATCAGGTAATTTGTCTGCATAAAGTTCAGACAAAAAACATTAATTCCATGTGGAATATTCTTCAATTTCAATGCACAGAATGATCAGGGTCCCACCCGAAAAAGGAGAAGAGATAAGGAAAAAAGCAGTTCTTGAAGGATTTCTGGATACTGCAAGAAGGATTCGAAAAGTCAGGACCGAAGAAGGCAACTTCCTGGAAATCCCGGTCACAGAAGCTGCATACGACAGTGTGGAAAGTTTTCTGGTTCTTGAACAGAAAAATCCGGAATTCCTTGAAAACCCCAACTCTCTCAAGGAGTCCCTTAAAGGTTCTCTTTCCGAACCTGAACTTGCGTTAGTTCCAGCAGGCTGGCAAATTCTGGGAAATATAATAATAGTTAGTATCCCTGAAATCCTGGAAGATAAAAAAACGAGAATAGCCGAGGCTTTACTCTCGATGTATCCAAGGTGCAGAACTGTTGTAAGGGATTTTGGAATCGAAGGGCAGTTCCGCCAACCAAAAAGAGAACTCCTTCTCGGCAGCGGGACAGAAACTATCCACAAAGAGCATGGCTGCTTTTTTAAGCAGGATGTAACAAAAGTTATGTACTCAAAAGGGAACCTTGAAGAAAGGAAAAGAATGAGCAAGCTCGGGAAGGGGGAAATTGTTGTGGATATGTTTGCAGGAATAGGGTATTTTTCAATTCCTATGGCTGTCCACTCAAAGCCGAAAAAGATTGTAAGTATCGAAATAAATCCTGAATCCTTCGCCTACCTGAAAGAAAATATTAAACTGAACCATGTGGAAGATATTATTACTCCGATTCTTGAAGACTGCTCTCAGGCTGTTCCCGAAGGAGAAGCGGATAGGGTTATCATGGGGTATGTTGGAACAACACACCATTACCTTGAGACGGCTATAAGAGCTTTAAAAAGAAGTGGAGGAGTCCTGCATTACCATGAAACGGTGCCTGAAAATCTCGCCAGAACAAGACCTGAAGAAAGGATAAAAGAAGCTGCTAAATCTCTGGGAAAAAAAGTTGAAGTCCTGGAAACCAGACGGATAAAAAAGTACTCTCCCGGTGTCCTGCATGTAGTTGTGGATGCGAGAATATGTGAATAAATTTTTCAAATATGTTAACAGCTTGAAGAAACTAGCTTTGAGATTTTTGTATAGATAAACTTACCTGCAATTAAATTATTTAGCTTCTGAAGTTGCTGCTTACTTTTATATCCATATCAATAATTTTCCTGTAAATGTTTCTTTTTTGCACAATAGGCCACTATCCATAGAGAAAAACATAAACAGGCTCCCACATCGCAACCCATCCAATAATTGTCAGGCCTTCGGAAAACATAGTATTTATCAGGCCTTGTTCAAGCGTAGAAAGAAGCCGGATTATGAGCAGACAGAGAAAAAGGAAGACAATAGCAATTGCAAAGTTCCTTCTTCCCCGCTGAAGAAGCCTCCTCAACTCTATATCCGTGAGAATTTTTTTGTAAGAAAAATGGTTCCTTATTGCTTCTTTAAGTGTATGCTCGGTTTCTCCATCAAACTCGAAAGGGGGAACGTATATTACAATCTCAAGGGGTTTTTTTAGAGGGAATTCTCCAACTGTATTATAAATATATTCTTCTGCTTCCGGGTCAAGTTCTTTTTCGTGAAAAGGAGCAGGATCAAAAGAATTGAAAATTTGCATTATACTATGCAACTCAAGTTCGATCAGAAGTTTTCCACCCTGTTCCCTGTAAAGAGACTCCGTTCCTTTCGGGGAAAAATCTATTCCCCAGACCACTTTATATCTACCTTCTACGGGGCATTTTTTAATTTTATAGAATTTTTGTTAAATTATTAGAAAGAGTTTCTCTTAAACATTAATATACAGTTTCAAGTTTAATATAAGGTTTTGCTTTTTGCGCTTTTGCTTGGGGTCAAACTAAAGCTTCTGAGAATCAATTGCGAAAAAAATGTAAAGTTAAAATATATAGCATTTAATATTTAATTATGGGCAGTAGAAACTGTTAAAATAATAATTATAAAGAAATTATTAAACAGTAATTATAAAAAACAGAAGATCTCGAGGCAGAAATCATCAGTATTCTGCTGTAGCTTGCTTAATTGCACTGCAGAGTTCTTCAGGTTTTCTGGAGCTAAGAAGCATTCTTTCTCCAGAGATAAGTTTGATTATCACAACAGGACTAACTTTTTTAGCAGATTGTGACACATCAGGTGACACATCAGATTCTTTTCCTGTGAGAGGATTATAAACCTTAATTTTGCAATCCTCCACTACATATAAAGGAATCTTCTTGGAAGAGAGATTCAGGGGTACCAGGTGAATGTATATTCCATCACTTCTTACTTCAGTTATGTACTTTGTATAGTAAAACATAAGAGGGAAAAATAACCCAAAGACAATCCAGAGCGTAAATAGGTATGTTCCAGGAATGTTACTGATTCCGGCAGGTTTTCCGAAAATCAGGCTATGGATTTCAATATACCATAGCAGGAGCGCAGGATAAAGAACCGAAACCAGGAAAAAATTGTTTCGCAGATCCTGTACTTCCCTATAAATTACGTTTACTTTCGGTTGTTCCACAAAATCCCTTCTTTGATATCCGCCTGGTTTGTTTGTTTTTAGTTAGATGCTCACTTTAAATTGCCTGACTGACAGTATCTCAATAGTGCTGAAATTTATCTTACGGTAACGAATTGAACTGCATATAATGTTCGTACAATCTGAACTGCATATAGTGTTCACACACCCAGTCGAATTCTATACCATTTAACAGATATTGTCTAGACACCAGCACACAAACTCAGCACCTGAGCAAGGGTATGCAGTAAAAAATGTCCCTAATTTCTCTATAAAAACTGAGTAATAAACCTTCCGAAAAAAATTGAAAAATGTATATATTTTTTAATTTAAAAATATGAAAATAATAAGATTGAAAAAAGAAGGCTAAGTCTTTTAAAGATAAAAAACGATGAAGGAAAATTGTTCATATACGCGATAAAGAACAGACTAGATTAATAAAAAATTACTTTCTAAAGCCTCTTTTCAGGATTTTTTTGGTACTCTTTATAACGACTACATTGCAAGAAGTTTTTGGTTCAGGGTACGAGGAATAAAATAGAATATATAAACTATTTACAGATTTTTGAAGAGAGCATATGAGTAGAAATGACCAGATTTCATCCTTTTTTATTTTCCAATTAGAAAAAGTCGTAGTCTATTGAAAGAAGATCTTTTTGAAAGGTGACCTCTGAATGAACTTGATATGTTCTGACACAGGGAAAGCAGCTAGAGCTGCCTGCCCGAATATTATAGAGATTTATGTGCAAAAAATCTAGCTTTGCTGCAAAATCAACATAAACCTTGCATTAGGAAAATTAATTCATTTCATGAAAGTAAGCATGAATAAAATTTAACTTAAGATTTAACTTAAGATTTAACTTAAGATTTAACTTAGATTTAACTTGAAATTTAACTTAGATTTAACTTCATTGGTCATCGGTTAAGGAATTTTCTTGCCTGAAAGCTATCGATTTTGCATTAGAAGCTAGCCTTAAGTCTTGGCCTATTTACATGAAATCGATACCTTGTTCTAGCTCGTAATATATTAAAACATTTGGCAAATGTTGAGTAAATCGATGCAATTTATCATAGTTCTTCACTTAACCGAAGATGCATGGATTTAACTTAGATTTAACTTGAAATTTAACTTAGATTTAACTTAGATTTAACTTAAGATTTAACTTAGATTTAACTTAGATTTAACTTAGATTTAACTTGAAATTTAACTTAAGATACAACATAACTAGCAGTTCCTTTGAGACATATCACCTCATATGATTTTACTGCTCCCTTAACAACACTCTCTCCGGCAATTGTGGTTTTGCTAGTCGTTCGGATCGCGACCGTTTTAAACTCTTTTGCTGAACTATCAAAGTTGATTGCAGGTATTAACAGAGTTAGTGTTGTAACATGGAGATCAGGAATGCTCTCTAATGTCACTGTAACTGTTTTACTTTTTGCCATTTGTTCAGTACGGATTTCATCTCCTGTGAAGCTGTACGAGTCTTTCGAGTCTTTATAACTAAAAATAGGTTTGCCTGTGATACTGGTCGTTGAATAGCTTATTTGTACATCTTCATACTTTGGTCCAATCCCTTGAAGAATAAACTGGTTTGGTTCATTCGTCTGGTTTGATGGAACTAAAGAAGTTGCACTCGCATACGCAGTTGTCAGTAGAATTACACAAAAGACCGGCAGTAATAACTGTTGTGTCTTTTTTAGCATCTTAAATGTTTGATTTCTCATATCTTCCCCTTCCCACAATTCCGTAAAATATTTTCAGCTATTATAATTATTAAGCTAATTTGACGATTAAAATTGTAGTTGGTGATTATAAAGATATCTAAGGCTTTTTTAATAATAGAAGAAGTAAATTACCTTACATTATAACGAAAAAAGCTTTCCTAGTAAAAGCTGCTGGTAAGCTCCATACCATGAAAGAACAACAGAAACCGACAATGAACCAGATACAGATCTGACTCATTTTTTGAACCTTCTAAAGAGAACTTGAGAATTCACTTGTTTTGGATCATTTACTTTCCATATATAAAGTCCATTTTCCCAGCCTCAAAATTGTAAAATATATTTCCGCCTCTTAAAGTAGTTTGGAAAAAGTATCTTAAAAAAGAATAGTTCAAAAAGTAAATTGATAAACAGGATGTCTTCTGAAAAATTAAAGAAGAAATACTTCAATGAAAGTGTTTTCTTAATAGCCTCAATAACCTAGTTTCTCCATCTCTTTAAGTACTGCTGCGCTAAAATCCGTAAAGTGCTGGATTCCGCCTGTCCAGGCCGCGAGCATCATTGCATCATTTATCTCGGTTCTTGTAGCCCCAAATTTATGAAGTCTTTCCAGGATCTTGACTGCGCTCTGGATGTTATTGCTTGAACAGGCTACAGCAAAAACAATGAGATGCTTATGTTTTATAGAAAGCCCATCTTCCCTTTCTTCCCATATGGCTTTATAGAGGCCTGCTATTCCTTCAGCAAATTCCTCGTTTATCTGTCCGGCATACGCAATAGATCTGGGTAAAAAACCCTTTAATTCCTTGATTTCTTTAGCAGCTTTCTCCATAATTATCATATGTCATTAGTCAGGATTGAATATAATTGTATCTTATTAAAAAGCTTAAAAAATTGGAAAAAAAAGAGAGTAAAAGGTAAGGATGAAGGCAAAAGAGATAAAGAATAATAAAGAGTAAGACAAAAAAGTAAAAATGTAAAAAGCAAAAAGATATAAAAAGGTAAAGAAAAGAGTAAAGAAAGGGAATTATTCTGCCTGGAAGCCTCAAAAATTCCCGAAACTGAACTTCAGAGCATTTCAGACTTGCAATACCTCAACTGCCAGATCGGCATTGATGACATAATCAAAATTTATTATTTCATCCCATTTCTGCTGTATGAACGCAGACTGGAAGCATACTCCGACAACTTTTCCATTCTCAGAGCCTTCAAGGATTTTACTGGCAACTTCTTTTGCTTTTTCAGGGCTAATCCCTATTTTTGGCATAGAAAGACCTCCAAGCAGGACAACAACGTCAGCGTGCTTATCTGTCAGATCTCCAAGCTGCATGCCTTCATGACCCATGAAGATAGACCTGGCTTTCTCAAAATCCTCGCTGGAAATAAAAGCAAGTTCACGGTTACGAACTACAAAACCAAGAAGTTCTGCAAAAGGAGTGCAAAACCCAGGTGTTCCCACAAAAGTAATTTTCTTTGCATCTTCGACAAGGCCCCTGAAACTGTTCAGGATGCCTCCTACTCCCTGTGAAGTGTTTATTATTGGCATTGAATTTTCTCCTTAAGCTTTCAGTAGAATCTTATTTTCTGAGCATTTCGTCGTAATATTTCTTTATAGTATTTCTTTATAGTATTTCTTTATAGTATTTCTTTATAGTATTTCTTTATAGTATTTCTTTATAGTATTTCTTTATAGTATTTCTTCATAATATTTCTTTATAGCATTCTTACATTTTTTATTGCATTATATTTTACAGTAGGATTGGAAGCATTTACTTAAATAAATGATGTTAACAGCGTTCATAAGGGAAGAATCGGGAAAAAATCACAATTTTCACCAGGAATAATAAGGTTCAAAATTAAAAATTTGGAGATTGGAAAAGAAAAGAGTTTGGAAATTAAAAAGCAAAAGAGAAATAAAGAGAATGAAAACAAGTAAAAAAACATTAAAAAATTGAAAAAAAGATAAAAAATTAAAAAGGTCTCTTCCTTTAAACCTGCCTGATTCCGAAGGACTGAAGTAAGATTTCCGGATACAGTCTGCCACTAGAAATTGTTTTTGTACTCTTAAGATCGTTTACCGTAAGCCTGGCTGGGGCAAACATACCTGCATCGACCTTAAAGAAGTCAAAGTTTGCTTCTTTGAAAGTCTGATAGAAAGGCTTTCCAAAGTCTCGGGAGGTTGTGGAGGGCACCTTCTTTACGAATTCCTCAAGGTCAGCCAGTTCTCCATCAAAGCGGACAGTATAGTTAGTTTCGCCGCAGTAGATCACACAATCATTGGTCGAACCCATGCACTGAACATCATTTCCGACAACAGGAGCAATTGGGGCAACTCCATATCCGCTTTTAATACAATTGATATCAAAACCAACTGACTCAAGTTTATGGATCCCGGTCTCTACAACGCGTGCAGAGATCTGGACAGAACCGGCAATAGAGGCAGTAGGAGCAACAGCAATCGTTACGTTTTCAGGGTCTACACTGCAGTGCTTTGCAATATATTCCACAACTTTCTCATCAGGGAGTTTATCAGATTCCATGACAAGGACTGCAGCTTCGAAGTCATCTTCATATCCGATTTCTTCATAGAGCTCTTTAGGTTTTAAGCCAAGCGCACGTGCAGGACCTGACCCCATTCCAAAGTAATTGCCTACGGAGATTCTCCAGCCTGCATACTGCGAAGCCATACAGGCAATTACTGGATTGTCAGTAGCTACCTGGATTGCAGGCCATTTGAGACCATTCAGGTCAAAAGTAGTGTATTTGAGGTCGGCAAGGTCGGCCAGGCAGAGCCTTGCGAGGTACATTCCAGCTTCATATCCACCCTCAGCTTTAACTCCGCAGTCAATAACCGTAGCCCCGTTATTGAGTTTGAGTACTTCAGTTTTCAGGTCTTCGCTCCAGTCGAGCATCTCTTCGATGACGTATGATCCCATTTCGTTAACGCTTATCAAAGTATCACCTTTACTACTGGCTCCGGGATAAACAGAAAATGTTATTCTCACTCAGTAAGGAAGTAAGTTCTTACCTACCTTTTATTGGAGAGAACTGTTTATCAATCAGAGAATTGCTTATAAAGAACATTGCTTATAAAGAACATTGCTTATAAAGAACATTGTTTATAAAGAATAATCTCAATCAGAGTTACTTGTTGATCAGAGGATCGGAAATTAATCGGGAGCAATTTACCCGGACGAAGGTCCAACCCATTGATCAGGATTAATAGACAGGATAATTTACCGATAAAAGGTATCCAGCCGATCGAGAGTATTACCGGAATAAGATAAATTAATTCTTTCCTGTAAGTTTTTCCTGTAAGTTTTTCCTGTAAGTTTTTCCTGTAAGTTTTTCCTGTAAGTTTTTCCTGTAAGTTTTTCCTGTAAGTTTTTCCTGTAAATTTTCCTGTGATTTGCTACCCGTATAGGAAGAATCCAATATATAGATACTGTTTTATTATTATATTTAAATTATAAAAACACGGTCGTTTTTTCGGACTTGCTCGTCAACAGCGAGGCCAACTGTGTATCCTTTTTCTACCCTGTCAACAGTTTCGTCTTTCTTCTTCAGGGAACGGACTTGCTGCCTCAAATAGGTTGTATTTCCTTCAATTACTATTTCGTCTCCAACCGAAATACCTTCTTCGAGAAGCCTGACGGCTGCAGCTTGCTGTTTTGGGTAGTAATTTTCGATAATTCCTACAGCCCTGCGTTGCTTTTTCGAGGCATTCATATCTTTTTCAGGAGAAAAGCCCTCAAGGCCTGGAGCCCCAAAGTAAAAGCCAGTTGAAAAGCCCCTGTTATAGACCGAAGCAAGCTCATGCTTCCAGGACTCTATTTTCTCAGGAGTATAGTTTCCTTCTATGCAGGCGTCAATGGCCTCCCTGTAGCAACGGGAAACCATTTCAAGGTATCCGGGGTCCCGCAATCGCCCTTCCACTTTAAAGGCAGCTATGCCTGATTCAAGCAGTTTGGGAATATGATCTATCATACAAAGATCTTTTGCACTTAGAAGGTACTTTCCAAGACTTGCTGCAACAAAGCCGTTTTCTCCATGGAGTTCCCATTTCCAGCGGCAGGGCTGGGTGCATTCTCCGCAATTTCCGGATTTTCCAAGAATGTAAGCTGACAGATGGCAACGACCTGAAATTGCCATGCACATCGCACCGTGAACAAAAGTCTCGATTTCGACCTCAGTTTGCTGGTTTATTTCCCGTATTTCTTCAAGGGAAAGTTCTCTTGAAAGTATAATTCTTTCGGCACCAAGCTTTTGGTAGAAATCTGCAGTTTCGTGGTTGGTAATATTTGCCTGCGTGGAAATGTGAATTCTAAGCCCTGCTTTCCGTGCCCTGAGAATTATAGCCGGATCCCAGGCAATGACTGCGTCTACTCCTGCACTCGAAGCTGCATCTATCACATCCGATGCATCTCCGAGTCTTTTCTCATATACTGTCGAATTTACAGCCAGATAGGCCTTGAGTCCTCTAATTTTTACCTCATGGACAAAATCTTCAAGAGTCTCCAGAGTAATTTCTTTTGCTTTTGCTCTCAGGCTAAGCCTATCAGTGGAAAAGTAGACAGCATCTGCATATCCTGAACAAGCCTTAAGCCCTGAAAGATTTCTGACTCCTACAAGGAGTTCAGGTTTTGAACTTTTATGCATGAAAACAGAAAACACCTATATCTCATTTAAAACATCTTATCACCTTCTCACAGTTGAACAAATATCACTAGAAAATGTCAACTTATAACGGTTAATAGTAAGGTTTTCGGGTTGACAGAAAACTTTATATAAATTAAGAGTGTTTTCCAAATGGGGATTAAAGTAAATATGAAGAAATAGATTTTATTAATTGACAAAAGTAAGAATAATTACTGTTATTATAATCAAAGACGGGAGGATAAAATGGAATACGAACTCGAAGAAGTCGAAAGAGACTACATAGAATTCAGAAAAGAAATGGGAGAAGATTAAGATTAAGGGGAAAAAATAAGCCTTTGAAATCTGGTGAGGTACGATAGAATTGAAAAATATGACCTTTCAGAAGTAAATATAACTTTCAAAAATAAAGTTAATGGTCATATTAGCACCAGAATAATTTTTTTCATTTTTACAGCTACCAATTTGTGCAGAATCAGTCTGTTAATGTTCTCGGTTTATTGAAATTGGTTTAGTTTAATTGCAACACCAAAAGATTTTTTGTTTTCACATAGAGGACTAGTGTCATGAAAATTTAGTTATTGGTAATCTGATGAGCTCAAAATCATTGTATGCTGATGAGAAGCTACCAAAATTATGCACAACAACTAAATTGCCAAGACACTAGTCTATCTGTGAAACCCTAGTTTTACCTATTACAATAAGAGCCCATCCCAAAACTTATTTTTGTTCTCAAATCTCAGAAATATTAAGGATTGGTCGTAGTCATAAACTCAATTAGCCGCTTAAAATACGAGATACAGAAAAGTAAATTTTGAGTTTTGGGATAGGCTCTAACACAAAAACATGCACCTGGTAGATCGATTATATTAAGACTTTTAATGATATATCATTTCATAAAATAAGAATATGTCAATGATTAAGATGATTGAGATTGAGATGATTGGTATATAAGCCAAATCTCATACATATAGACAATTAATCGATTTTCCAATAATAACTATTTTCGTATCCTCTTCAAATTGAGTGGAAAGCTCTCAATTTCTGCTTATTGAGCTTTT
>NZ_LMVP01000008.1 GCF_002287235.1 Methanosarcina spelaei | reverse complement strand
GCAGCAGTTCAAAGAATGCTCTATTACCTAATCAGGATTATCAACCATTTTAAGAGTTGTTCCTGGATGACCTTCTTGACCTCCAGGGTTCTTTTCGCTCTTTTTACGGAGACTCTTGGGATTAGGTTTTCCTTTGACAAAAAAATCAGTAGAAGGAGGTTTACTGCTGTTTCTGCTATTTTGATTTAAGCGAGATTCTAAAACTTGCAATTTTTCACTAAGCTGTTTTATTTGAGATTCAAGACTCTCAATGTAAGTTGCAATAACTTCAGGGTTTGAAGTACACAGAGCAAGAATCTCTTCACGTTTCATCAAAGATAGAAATAACTCATTGTAAATCCAATTTTTCCTCGAAAAGAGGAAAAATTGTGTAGCCCTAAAAAGGCTACCTGAATAGTAACGAAATATGTATCAAATCAGACTTTCCGCAGATGTCCTTTCAATTTTCATAATTTTTCCTGCTATCGTTTTCTCTGAAAATCATCCTTGTTACTCAAAAGTGTGCTTTTGAAATTTTCCCAAATTTTCGACCTTTTGCCTTCATTGAAAACTTCCAGCAACTATTTTCTTAGTTTTCAGTTGAGATGATAAATGCAAATTTTAGGATAATTGTTCCAAAAACGATAGCAGGAAAAATGTTATTTTTTTGAAGACATCTGCGGAAAGTGAGTCAAATGGAAAAAACACAAGCAAAAGACAAATTAATAATTTAAATTACTCTGTTCTTAATAAAGCTAAATATATTAATCAATTATCTGGAATAGTTCTATAATAGGAGTAAATCTTTTTGAATTTTGACTTTTGTTTGTTATCCATAAGTTTACATGCTTATTCTAAGATTTTTTGCAACGGAACCTAAAAAAGCCTGTGCTAATTTATTCATGCACAGGCTTTTCTTTCAACTGTTAGGCAATGATGTATTTTTACCAGGTCCTGGAGGATCCTCCGCCGCCACCATAACCTGAAAGACCATCAATTATTTGTTTAGCATCATAAGGGTAGTATTTTCTTAGCTCTTTTTCAGCTGCTTTTAGTTTTGAACTTGCTTTTATATGATTCAATAGAGCAGCAGCACTTAATACCAATTTCACTTTTGGACTTACATTGACTTGATATGCAAGTTTATTAAGTAAAACCATGTCATCAATAGCCTTTTTCACCGTATATTTTCTATCTTCTTTTGAAGAAATTGACCTATAATCTTCAACTGCCCGTAGGGCTATATCCTGAATAGTTCCTCCTCTTGAAATAGAATCACTAAGAGAACTCCACCAGAAAACTTCTTCTACAGCATTGTTATACTTATTTACTAAGGATTCCAACGAAGGCTTTGCAGCCACAATGTTTATTGGTGTTAAAAGCAACAATATAACAGTTAGTAAAGTTACAACCTTTCTCATCAAAACACCTCCATTTAAATATTAAGCAAATTATAACATTTTAGGGATATCGTGTCTATATATTATAAATGTTGTTAATTATTATAGGTCATCCATCGTTATATGATTGGTATTTTGAAGCACTTAAATGTTAGAAGATGGTTCCGTTGCAAAAAAATTATGATAGGAATTTACTGAAATAATAGAAATGTAGGAGTATATGTTATGCCAGTAAATTCCTTTAAATGGAAGCACTTTGCAGGTGAAATGGCTCCATTGCAAAAATCTAGTTTTGCAGGATGCTTCGATATACAAACATTTATACAAGACGTTCGTAATTTACCTATGCGAATGCGAATCAAAATACTACATAACGAGCCTATCCTGAAACTCAAAACTTGATTTTTGAATTTTGTATTCAGAACAGTCAGTTGAATTACTAATCACTAAAATAAAACTCATAATTATCTAGAAGCAAATAGGTTTGGGGAAAGGCTCAATAGTTAAAAATTATGCTACAACACTATTTACTCTAAAACTGTAGCCATGTTCTTGATTTAGGGGCTAAATCTCAGGGCTGACAAATAATATATTACTCAAAAATAGCTGGAGTATTTTTCTAGATACAAACCGGTTCATAAGAAACAAATAACTACTAAAAAGCAAATAAATCTCACAAATCGCAATAAATTCACAGAGCTTTGTAACACTATATATTATATTCTCAAAAATTACTTGAATTTGATTACTCTCAATAATTTACTCTACAAAATCATCTCTAAATTCGAAAATTCTCCTTCTTATCAGACTACTTCTTGTTTACTCGCCGTTAAAAATCACTAACGTCTAAGACTTGCTATGTGTTTAGGTTCATAATCATTCCAGAGACTATGGAATGAAAACCCCTCAAAATAGCTATAAACGTTATCATGGGACATTATACTTTTGTACCATGAATTTTTTCCTATCGATGACCCTAACTTTGACAGCAAAAAAAGGTAAGAAAAATATAGATAAAACAAAAGAGAATTATAAAAGAAGAATCCCCTAAAACTGCACACAAAGAATGAACAGATAACACAGCTTAATGAAGTCACACAAAAACAAGCTGTACATATTCAGAGCTTAATTCAAGAAAACAGCAAGTTAAATATGAAACTTTTAGCAGAAGTCACCGAGAGGAAACAATGGTGGAAATTTTGGTGACATCGAGGAAAGAACTTGATAAAGCAGATTAGGCTAAAGAGAACCTTAAATTCATATTTAACAGTTATATGCTGTAGGTCTAAACGCTCATTAATCAGAAAGTAATTATACTTCCTTGGTTATAAGAAAACAGAATACATCTTAAGTTAAAAGATAATAGAATAAAAGGTTAAACCAGTTTTTTATTATATATATTACCTTTTATTTCTTAAATTGCGTTTATATATTAACCATTGTATTAATTGCATTTGTATATGAACCATGGTGTTTGTAAATTGGGTGGAGATTTTAATGAAAGTTATAACGAAAGGGAATAAAAAAGAGTGTGTTATCGATCCAGAAGAGAGGGACCTCATAATTACTGCAAATAAAGAATTAGATATGTTAGATCCGTCAAAAAGAGAATTAATTAAATCAATTATAGATTATAAATTGAGTAGTTCTTTAAATGTGTTAGGTCCAGATCCACTTTTTAAATCAGTACTTGGGAATAGTCTTAAAGCATTATTATCTAATCAATCTGCAACTTTTTTACTCATTATTCTTCAACACTATGACAATCTTAACATTGTACTAAATAAATTAGATGAAGAGAAACTGATTACAAAAAAGACCTATGATTTTGTTTTTGAGCTGTCTGCTAAGTACGGATCTACACTTGAAGATATTATAAGATTTAAAGAAGATCCATGCCATTGGGCAAGTTATTCTATTTCACCCATTGTTATATCAAAAGAAAACATACAACTTCAATTACGTGTTCATAAAATGGATCATCAAATAATACAATTTAATTTCGACTTGGAAGATAGTATAAGGTTATCGTCATCGTTTTTAGAAGAAGCTATTGAAACAATTGAATTAATCGATAAAGAATTGATTTTGTCTTTTGATCTGAAAAAAATAGAACAATTAGAAAAGTTAACTGCTAAAATGAAAGATCTTTTCAACTCCGTGGAGTCAGATAGTAAGCAACCTGAAACATCTTTAGTGGAATCTGCACCTAAAAATGATAATTAGGTGAATTAAAATGTCTGGTTTTGGAGATACTAGTGGCGTCACTAGTGAGAAAGGATATAATTATCAAAAGCTCGTAGCTGTTTATTATTTAATCGCTAATGGTGTTAGTGAAATTGAATATGAAGTTGATGGAGAAGATATTTCTATAATTAATGAAGGCCCTGATAGAAATAGTATAGAGTACATTCAAGTAAAACAGCTGAGCACTGGATCATTTAGCTTGGGGAAGTTTAGGGCCGATGTATTTCCACAGTTATGGAACGCTTACATTACTGCTTTAGAAAAACATAGTGATAAAGCTATTCTTAGCACTTTAGTAACTAATGTTTCATGGGATAATTCTCTAAGGCGTTTTTACCAAAATTGTAATTCTCTCCATGAACAGGGGATTTCATTTACTCAATTTGAAGGCTCTTTGAAGTTTTGCGAGCGAGATTACAAGAAAATGAAAAATGGAAGAGAAAGAGAAGAGTTAAATAGATTCTTTTGGGGATTTAATATTCAGCATAGTTTTACTTTGGAGCAGATACAATCTAAAATTGTGGAATCAATGAATAAATCCAATGTGCGTGAGCCACGGACGGAACTAGCAAAAATCATGCAATTTTTTTCAGAGAAACAACAAGGAAGAATAACAAGAAGACAGATAGAACAATTAATAGGAAAGGATTTAAAGCCAATTGTAAATAATGAGGAAAATACCTCATATTCCAAACCAGAGATTCATAAAAGTTTATTAGATCTAGAGACCATAAAGACTAAGTACGGGGTCAAAGAAGATTATTCTGATAAAGATGATTTGATTAGAAATATGGTTTCACCAGTGAGAAAAGCATCTAAACGTTTTATTTATCATATAGATAGCTTAAAAGGGATATCTGATTTCCCCTTAGAAGAAATTGATGAAGCATGTGATATAATTTCAAGCGATTTGAATAGGGTACAAGTAACAGCTAGCAAGATCGCAGAATTAAAAAATGATTTATGGTTACATGAGACAAATTATAAACATGCAATCGTTTCTATGCAACAGACAGCGGCAAAATTTGGGATAGAACTGGGGGATGTAGAAAATGAAAGCTGAGATTGATGTCCTTTTGCGTGATCCATGTAAAAAGATCGATCTTGCCTTAATTGAAAGTTCACTGGAACGTAGTAATTTGTATAATATTATTCATAAGGTGTCTGGTAATTATTTATTGCTTTCAGATAATTTCAATAATTACAAGATAAGAGTTCATGAAGATGGTAGAATATATGTAAGGAAAGATTACGGATCTGAAAAAGAATGCTTTGATGAAAATCTGGTAAGAGAACTGATTAATGGATTGAAAAAATTTTTGTATACTACTAAGTTTCTTAGCAATTTCACATTACAAAATGAGATTAATTTTAGTTTTTCTGGCAAGAAAGCTTATGGCTATTTTTGGAAGAAATATAGTGAGTTAAACTCTATTGGTGAAGAGTACTTTAGTGATCACAATTTAAGGACGTATACATCAGACAGTGAGTCTATATACATTAAATTAGAACCAGTTAGTCCTATTTCTGAACATGCTTGTGTTAATTTGTTTTGTATTTAATTCCACTCACTTATTAATAAGTATCAATATTTTCGAATTATGAAGGGTGGTGAAATAATTAAAGATTTGTACAAGATCACCAGTGCTCTGAATATTACCTATTTTTGATTCTTTCATAGCAGAGTCAATTGATTTTCTCTATTGATATTTTTTTATTTTATCTTTGACTTTTTTACTCTTTTATTTTTGTGCGTTTCTTCTTACTATGCTTTTCTAAACTCAATTATTTTATATCATATAGGAATATGCAACATATCAGAGATTACCGTATAATTAACGCAAAAAAACATAGAGAAACACATAAGTAGGAAGGAAAGCACGCGAAAGCGGCGCGATTTGACAGCACACGATTCATAGCAGACCATTAGACAATTTTATCACAGTTGGCCAGCATATATCACAGCATGACACCAGTAAACGCCACATCGGAAGGCTTTGCACACTTTATAACAAACTACTTTGAATTCGTACTCACACGGGTCCTGATCGTGGTATTGGCATATCTGCTAATTGCACATCACTTCGGTTGGCCGCCGTTTAAGAAATCCCATTAACGATCAGGCGGGTCTTTCCCTTCGCGCTGACTGTATAGTGGTAGTATAGTGGTAGTATAGTGGGACTATATGGAAAAAGCAGTGCCGTAAATTTGCAGTAAATTCAAAGTCAGATTTTTGTGTACTATAGGTAATGAATCTCAAGATATGGAATTTTCTACTCAATGACTTTTTGAGATTTGTGATTTTTCAGAATGATTATTCTAGAAGATTATTCTAGAAGGTTATTCTAGAAGATTATTCTAGAAGGTTATTCTAGAAGATTATTCTAATAAAATGTTAAGCATCTTCTGCGTATTATTTAGAAAAGATTTCATAACTTGATAATGTTCTGTTTCCTCATAACCTATTTGTTCAAATCCGTCTTTAATTTGGTAGATCACGGCCTGGGGGTATGCCATTATTATCGGTGAATGCGTCGCAATAATAAGCTGGGACCCTTCTGTTACTAACTCGTGCATTCTGGTAAGCATAGACATTTGCCGTGACGGTGATAACGCTGCTTCAGGCTCGTCTAATATATAGATACCCTCACCAGTAAATCTATTTAAAAATACTGAGAAGAACGCTTCTCCATGGGATTGTTCGTGTAACGAACGGCCACCATAAGAATTGATTATTTCCAAATCATCAACATTTGAAGCAAAGTTGTAAAAACTTTCCGCCCTTAAGAAAAAACCAGTACGAGGTTTTTTAATACCTTTAACAACTTTTATATAATTATTTAAATTAGAATGCGTTGCTCTAGATGTAAAATTAAAATTCTTTGTTCCGCCTTCTGCATTAAACCCATATGCAACAGCTATTGATTCTAAAATTGTAGATTTCCCGGAACCATTTTCTCCAATAATAAACGTGACTTTAGGATGAAATGATAGTGAGTGTAGCTCTCTTATCGCAGACAAATTAAACGGGTATTCGGAAAACGAGGGTACTTTTTCTCGATCCAGTTTTATAGACCTTATGTATTGTTCTAATTCACTAGATTTCATTGATTCGTCTCCATGAAAAATAAGTCTACGAAGCCATTCTTGAGTAATTAACGATACTATATCTTGCCACTGCGTTTGGGTTCATGTAACAAAAATATGGGCATGAGGCTTCTTAGATTTAAGGCAATAACCAGGGCTTTAGATAGTTCATATTTTAATAAAACTTATTAAGTCTAATGAGAAGGTTCTCCTTCAAGGACTAATAAAACCTTAAAACAAGATAAGAGTTATGATTTTGCCATTGATCATACAGACTATCCATCCTTATTAGAGAAAAGATAGAGTTATTTAATGAGAAATATATAATAAATTGAAAGCAATATGTAATAAGTAGAATAGCGTCTATCAAATGAAAAGAATGTGTAATTAATGGAAACTAATGTGTAATTAATGGAAACTAATGTGTAATTAATGGAAAGAAATGTGTAATAGTGGAAATCTATATAATAAGTAAAAAATATGAATAAGTAAGCATGATGAAAAATCAGCAAGTCCTTTTACCTATATATCTTCCACTACATATTAAAAAATAAAAGGTTTGCCGTCTTTGTTCTTCCATTAGATGAGAATAAAACAAAGGTTGAACATCTCTCATTTTCTCGATTGTATCAACGACTGAGTTTCAACTCCCCACTTTTATTTTTAGAGTAATATGTTCAATTATTTTTCCTCCTTCATAGTGTTCTTAATAGTTTTAATCATCTCCTCAAACTCACCATCATCAGGCATATGTTTTGCAAATTCGACCAGGCTGGATAATTGTAAGTATCTGTCGAATTTCTCATATTCTACACCTTTACTTTTCAGGTAATTTATCAATTCGGAGTTTGTAACTTCTCTCTTTAATCCGTGTTTATAGCTCAGATACAACCGCAAGGCCTGTGCAGCAGTTCCATAAGCTTCCTTGAACTGCTTTTCTTCATATAGCGATATTGATTTTTCTATAAGTTTTTCTGCTTCTTTCCTGAAGTCAAAATTTTCTTGCTGAAGTTGTATCTTTTCCTCAACTAACGTTTTCTGCTCTTTTTTACCTGAATATTTGTTGTACACCAGATAAGCAAGGGCAAGCAATATCAGAATTCCTATAAGATAGATAGGATAAAGGTTCCTTTCCTGCTCTCTTACAAGTTCGACATGATCAACGCTGCCGTTTACAAATCCGGCGTTTATCTGTGCTGTTTCATTGTTGGCATTTTCATATTGTATATGAAGAGCCGTAGTGTTGTTCTCCCGTGAAAACGTTGAATCGACTTCGTTAAAACCATCATCCTGCAACTGCTTCAGATACTTCTGGAAGTCCTTATTCTGAGAAAGCAAGTCTATCATTTTTTGCCTGTCTTCTGCCGTATCCGTCTGCAGACTCTTCATTGTACCATTATTCATTTCTCCCTGAATGCTTGCCTTATCACCATTTTGTTTATCATAGCTTGCCGTAAAGGTTCCTGTATTATTTGATGAAGGGTTAGCATTCATAGACGTCAAATTGTATCCCAGATTAGATAATTCCCGGTTTGCCTTCTGGAAGTCCTGAGAAGCTGCAATTTGCTGCTGGAACTGCTGCTGCGTTTCTTGCTGTTGTTGTACCTGTTTTTGCATCTGCTCTTTTAGTGCTGAAGTATCCTGATCCGGTTGACTGTTTTGTGCAGCCTGCTGGGGGGTTTGCGCTGAAGATTGCTGATTGGCCATCTGTTGCATCATTTGCTGCATTTGCTGTTCTTGTTGTGCCATTTGCTGTTCTTGTTGTGCAAACGGGTCCGTTGTTTGCTGTGTGGGGGATGCTTCCTGTGAAGAGCTCTGCATCGGATTGGCCTGATTTTGTTTATCGGATTTATTTTCAACAAAATGTATGGCAATGTCGCCAAGATTGACAACTTTGCTTCCATTATCATCGTAATTGAAATTGAGTGACACATTCAAAGTTTCAGGTTTATCGCTGCTCCCGAACCCAAGGTTAACCGTGGAATTGCCTTTGTTTACCTGAAGGCTCGTTGATTTGGAGTTGGAACTTGAAAAGTGAACCGATCCGCTGTTAATTTCCTGTGTGATTGTGTATCCCAGGATGCCGTTTATATCATTATTACCTGAATTAGAAATATTGAGAGGAATATAGGCTTGTTCTCCGATCAGGAAATAATAATCTTTTTGAGGAATTGAAAATGTTATATTCCCTTCGGCATAAGCTACAGGTGCCAGTAGCAAGAAAAGTGAAAAAATGGCAATGGATTTTCTTATCATTGCAGTATCCTTCCTTTTCCGTATCTATAATATATCTGGATAAGTAATGCCAGAAGCGCTGCAAAGAAGAACCAGTCTTTGATGTTTGTTTCTTCTTTTTCTCTTTTTATGTTCTCGCTAATGTCTTTGTAAATTTCATCCAGTGTTTTGTCATCGACAGATTTGAAATACTTTCCTCCGGTATCATTTGCAATGGCCTGCAGTGTAGCTTCATCAAGTTCTGCATACTGAGGGTTCCCAAACCAGTCGTATCCAAGTAACACATTATTGTTTGAACCCATACCGATAGTGTAGACCTGAATGTTGTTAGCTTTCGCATACCGGATCGCTTCGTCAGGGCTAATATAACCTGCATTACTCACACCGTCACTTAACAATATGATTACTTTTTTCTTGTTTGGAATGGAAGAAGCCATGTCAATCCCAAGGCTAAGCCCATCCCCTATAGCAGTGCTGCCTTCTTTTGGTGCAATATTGCGAAGTTTTTCAATTACTTTATCTTTATCAGGACTCAAATAAGCTGCAGTGGTAGCTCCGGACTCAAAAGTAACAATTCCCGCATAATCCTTACTTTTAAGAGAATTAATCAGTATTTCAGCCGAGGATTTCGCTGCTTCCAGCCTTGATGGAGTGTAATCCTGGGCCTGCATACTTCCTGAAACATCCATTACCAGTACAACATTTACTCCTTCTTTGGTTTGTTCCAGAGGGATATGAGGGTTTGCAAAACCTATTATCATCAAGCCGATGGCCACCAGCGACAGATAAAAAAGATGTACATCTCTTTTTGACTTTTTAGTGTCACCTAATGCAGATTTGATAAAGGCGAGGTTACTGAATTTTATCGCTTCATTCTTTTTCCGTATCCTGGCCTTTTTATGAAAATAATAAATAAGCGGAATTATCAGCAAGAATGTAAGAATATAAGGAGAGTCAAAACCTGTCATGATTTTATCTCCTTACTTTTCTGGTCCTGAAAAATTTCTTAAGTGCGATTTCATATGGTTCATCCGTAAAAAGGTCAACCTTGTCGATCTTCATTTTCCTGAATAGTTTCTGTAAGGATTCGTTATGTTCCATGACAAGTTCTGCATAGCGCATCCTGAAATCTTCGTTGGAAGTATCTACCAGAAGTTGCTCACCGGTTTCCTCGTCTTCCAGTTCGATAAAACCAACGTCAGGGAGTTCATGTTCACGTCTGTCAGTTACTCTTAATGCTACGATATCATGTCTGTTTTTCATCACTTTAAGAGGCTTTGAAAAGTCATCAGAACAAAAATCCGAGATTACAAAAACGATACTTCTTCTTTTGAGCAGCATGGCAATGGCTTCCATACTGTTCATGATGTCTGTCCTTTTTGCAACAGGTTCGTAAGAAATCAACGTGCTGAGCAATTTAAGAACATGTTTCCTGCCTTTTCTGGCCGGAATGTACTTTTCAATCCCTTCGGTAAAAATGAAAAGCCCGACGTTATCGTTATTTTCCATGGCTGCAAACATCAAGCTTGCTGCTATATCTATTGCTTTTTGCTTTTTTGTGATATTACTTCCGAAACTTCCGGAAGCCGACATATCCATAGCAAAATATACACGCAGGTCTCTTTCTTCAACAAACTCTTTAATAAAAGGACGATTGAACCTTGCAGTAACCTTCCAGTCAATTGCACGGACATCGTCACCTGCCCTGTATTCTCTGATCTCGGAAAAATCGATACCCTGACCCTTGAACACAGAATGATAATTTCCAGTGATCAGTCCCTCTACCTGTTGTTTTGTGCTGATCTCTATACGCTTTACTTGCTGAATAACTTCTTTTGCACGCTGCATATAGCACACAATCCGATGTGATTTGTAAACTATGTGATTAGTAAACTATGTGATTTGTAAACTATGTGATTTATAAACTATGTGATTTGTAAACTATGTGATTCGCAGACTATGTGATTTGTAGACTTTTTCACTAGCGGAAAATTTGTGTATTAGTCTTTCTTCACTGGTGAAAATTTTGATTTTGTCACTCTTTGGTCGCTCAGGGCACCTTTACTTTATTTAGTATCTGTGCAATTATCCGGTCGCTGGTAACATCTTCAACTTCCGCCTCGTAGTTAAGAAGTATACGATGCCGGAGCACATTGTATGCAACAGCTTTTACGTCTTCAGGGATCACATATCCTCTTCCGTCAAGCATTGCATGTGCTTTTGCAGCAAGGATAAGCCATAAGGATGCACGTGGAGATGCTCCGTATTCTATGTATCCTTCAGCGTCAACACCATAAGCCTGCGGATGTCTCGTTGCATCCACAACCTGTGCCACATAGTCTTTGATCTTTCTGTCAGCGTATATCAGGGGATTGAAATCCTGAACTTCAATAATTTGTCCGGATGTTAATATCTTCGATATATGAAGCTGTATACCCTGAGTAAACCTCTCAATGATCTCAATTTCATCATCCTTTGTGGGATAATCAATAAGAAGTTTGAACATGAACCTGTCTACCTGTGCTTCAGGCAGCTTATAGGTACCTTCTGATTCTATAGGATTCTGTGTTGCCATTACAAGGAAAGGACGCTCGAGTTTGAAGGTTTCTCCCTGTATACTTACCTGTCTTTCCTGCATCGCTTCCAAAAGTGCTGACTGGACCTTTGGAGGAGCACGGTTTATCTCGTCGGCAAGGATAAAGTTAGCAAAAATCGGGCCTTTAAGTGTAAAAAAGGAAGCTTCATTGTGGTTGTAGATTTTGGTACCTGTTATATCTGCAGGCAGCAGGTCAGGTGTGAATTGAAGTCTCACAAACTCACAGTCAAGGCATTCTGCCATTGTCCTGGCCATGAGAGTCTTTGCAAGTCCAGGAACCCCTTCAAGCAGAATATGACCCTGAGAGATCAATGCTATAAGCATATTGTCAATAATGTCGTCCTGTCCGATTATCGTGTTTTTGATTTCAACTCTTAGTTTTGAAATCTGCTCGGAATAGTAGCTCGCTCTTTCATTGAGCTTCTGAATGTTTTCGTCCATTTACCCACCTGCGGTGAAGAATAGTAATAGCAAAGCGTACAGTTCAGAAAGTTAGTGAATCAGTGAATTTTAGTGAATTTAGTAAATCTCAGTGAACCTTAGTGAATCTTAGGAATCTCAGTGAACCGTTTAAACCAACTACAAATAGCTTTTTGCGCTGTTAGTGCACCTTTTGGTTTTTTTGAAAATCTAATACTCTATTCAGTGTTTTGAGTTCTTTTGCCCAGGCTATCCTGCAAAGTGCGGGACACTTCGGACATAAAATATATTTTTCAAATTAATAAAGTTTGGTTAGTTGGTAACGAATATATACGAAATGTTAAATTAGAAAGTCAAAAAAATTTTGGTACAACAGTCGAATTACACATATTTATGAATTATTTTGACATACGAGACACCCTAATGTTTATGTATATTTATTATAAAATGTCCAAATTCCTCATAAAGTGTAATAAGCAATTATCGTTTTTATTATATGTATGAAGTATAAAAATCTTTTATGAAAAACTTTTGTGAAAAGCTTTTATAATTTTATGATGAAGTATCATATGGAAAATTAATAAGACAGATTTTGACAGGACAGATTTTGACAGGATATATTCCGATAAGACAGATTTCGATAAGGCAGATTTCGATAAGGCAGATTTCGATAAGGCAGATTTCGATAAGACAGATTTTGTAGGATAGATTTAAATTGGGAAATGAAACCACTCACTTGAATTCTTCTCCTGCGAGCCTGCAGGAAAGCAAAATTCTTAAGGCCCGAGCCAGCTTTCTTTTCGATAGGGAGACACTTAAACTTGTATTAACAGTTGGTATTATATTTGCAGTTGGTATTTTCGCAGAAACGGCCTCTACACTTCTATGGATACATGTTCCGGAAGGCCCTTTTTTAATTTTATTAATTGTATTTTTATTTTCAGGCCTTATCTGGTTACTTATTCCTCTTTCCATATTATTTTATAATTATCCCTGTACCGTTGAAGTAATGTCTAAAAAAATAATAATCAAGAAACCCATGCGTAATCCCTTTGTGATCGAAAAAACAGATATCATGGAGATTTCAATAACAGAGAGTAAAATTCATTCTCTACGCTGGGTGGTCCGTTTAACGTATATTATTTTGTTAGTATTTTTCCTTAAAGATACGGTAACGAAAGCTTTACAAGATCTGCAAAAAGAATTTCCATACTATATTGTACTCAACCTGTTTCTGATGAATTCTATTTTAGTAGCATTTTTAATTGCGCAGCTTTATAAATTCGAGCTTATGGCACCTTACCAGCAGATGATTAGCGTTACTACGTACTCAAATCTGAAACTTAGGTTCTTCACTGATGACCCTGAAGAGCTTACAGGTCTGCTTAAAATATAAACTCAACAGGAAAAATTTAGAAATCAAATAACACTTCCTAAAGCCCGCATGCTGCAAAGCAGCAATTATCGGGCGGTCGCTGGCAAAAAAGAAGCAAAAACAGAGAAGCAAAAGTTATGGATATCAAAGTTCCTATTGACTTAAAAAATATTGGGCCTGAGGACATTAGAAATTTTCGTTTTCCATTAAAGATCTCAGAATTCCATAGCTTCTATATCAGTTATACCCGGCGATTTTTTTCTTATCCATAAGACGTCGTGTTCACAATGGAGTAACGAGTTATAACATACTTCCGAATGCAGATGAGTAGTCACTATATGTGATTAATTTTTTTGGCTCTTCGCTGTTTTATGTTGGTTGAAAATAATTGCTCAGTTAGAAAGTAACTAGGCCAAAAGGAGAAACATCAAGCTTGAATTTGATTTTCAACAACGACTGTTTTTAATATATAAATTATGTGACTTCAACATTTGGGAACTAAATGTGAATTACCCACTCGAAATAGTGAAGAGCCATTTTTTTGAGCTTATTAGCTAATCGAAATATTGAAAATATACATTAAGATGTGGTTTTTTCTCTAAAAATGTGAATTTTGGAGTTGAATTATAAAACTGGTACTAATGAGATTCAAATTGTCAAATCTTTTTTCTCTTTAACATATCCCATTATATAAACTCATGAAAGAAAACAAAAACAAAAGTTTTTGTAAAATCTCAGTTACTATTTATGAGGTGTAAGAGGATGCAGACTGATTTATTAAGTGAAGAAATTGACAAATACCCGGTTCTAGTTTTTTCCAAACAAGTAAATGATGCTCTAATTACAGAGGACAAAAAGGATAGAATAATAGATGCAAAGAAAATATCTAAAGTTATTGATTCATTATTAAGTTTTGGGAAAATCAAAAAATTAGAAGAAATAAGATTGAAATCAAATTGTTTAAACTGGATATATTCAATTCTTAACAATTATCCAACAATAGACACAAGAGATGTCAAAGAAATATTAAACGATTTTAGCGATGATATGAACACAAGAATGAGAACTGAAGAAAAATACGCTATTTGTATAATCACTTCAAATCGCGTTCTATTAGCTCATAGTGTTTTTGGTGAAGAAACTATAACTCCGAATTGGGAAGTTATTGATAGGATGCTTGACAAAGATAACGTGTTAAGATTTGTCTGTTTTGAGAGAGAAGGAACAGAAGTTCGTGTAAAGTACTATGAAGAGAATGCTTCTGTATTCTTTGCAAATTGGTTGGGACTAAGTGAAAAAGAAGCTTTCGAGTACTTAGGAGGTGTAAACAAATTTTGTGGTGAAATTAATGGAACTTCCTTTGCGCTTGAATTTAGCGATGAAGATTTTGAAAGTAAGTTCATTAAAAGTAAGGTATTTAAAATTGAAGACAATCAATTGATTTTACCTTCCCCGATAAATAACATTCCTTTATCAATAATAAGAGTTGGCAAAAAGCCTTACAAAAGCTTCGAAGATTTTCTTCAAGATTTCTATGCTAAAAGGTATAATTTAAGCCACTACAAAGAAGAATATAATAAAATTAAGAGCCATTCCATCTTACCTCTTATTACAAAAATTATTGATGATGAATATGATCTTGCAAGTTTAGATCAGCAATATAGCTTGTCTAAACATAATCCTCATTTTCAAATAATATTTTGCAACAAAGACATAGAAATTAGACCATCTTTTTTGTTGAAAATAAGATCGAAGTTAACAAACAGTGAAGTAATTAGAATTTATCATCCAGGTGTAGAATTTAGTCCAAAACCAGTTAAAATTAAAAATATGGAAATTTATAATAAGTTAAATCAAAAAGTTTCGAATATTATTTTAAATTTTTATCATAGTTTGGAAATTAAGGACTCTTTCGATAGTATCCTACTTTATACAGCAATAAAAATGCTTTCTATGGAAAATACAAACAAAGATATTTGTAATTTCTTAGATATGTTAGCAAATTCTACTTTAATAAGTGACTCGTTTTATTCTAAATTCGTAAACTCTGAGAACGATGTTTTCGAATTGAAAGGGCGTGAATTTATTACTGGAAAAGATCAAAGAATTTTACAAAACCTGACAGACGATATTTCTAAAAAAATTAGATACTCAAAGATTAAGCTGTACCTACTTGGTGTTGATGAAAAAAGTAAAGAGTTTGAGCCGATTCCAATTTCTAAGTTTAGTGATGATAGAATGTACAATTTGGAAAAAAAATTAAAAGAGAATCATAAAGATTTAGATTTAAAGTTTATTAAAGTCCCCTCAAAAGATAATAAAAGATGTATCATAATATTAATTGTCAGCGAAAGAAAAGATGAGTAATCTAAAACACAAAAGGACAATTGGTTGAATCAGTTCGTAATTAATTCAATACTGTCACATACTTAGGATAAAGGACGAAATCAAAAATCATAAGATCGACCCTTTAAAACGACGGAAAAGACTATAGATCTGACATTATCGAACAATAAAATCAAATAGTTCAGTTTATTATTAAGAAAATAAGATTTGTATTATGAATAATTCTAGTTTTGTTAGCAGTTTAATTGCTCCTTTATCAGAACATATTATAATCCCTATTATTGTAAGTGTGATATCAGCTGTTATTGTTTTATACCTTTTTCAAGAAAGAAATGAGACTAAAAAAATAAGAAATAAAGTAAAGTTTGTTATTTCTCAAGCTGAGTTTTATTATTTCTCTAATCAATTTAAGAAAGCAATAACAGAATGTGAAAGTGTAATTGGTGAACTTAAACACAAAAAATACTCATATGAGTATATCAAGATTCAAGGAGTTTTGGGGTCCTCTTATATGGCACTAGCCAGCTTTGAGAATACTGAAGTAAATGCAAAGAACGCAGTCTATGCATTTAAGGAAATATTGGACGCTATGGATTTAAGTAAGGATTCTGAAACATATGCTAAGGCACTAAATGATATTGGAAATGCATATTATGTTCTAGCTGATATTAGAGATGCAGAAGATAATATTAATAATGCAATCTATTTTTACGAAAAATCATTGAAATTCAGAACTTTTGAGAAAGATCCTTTTGATTATGCGAAAACAATGCATAATCTCGGGACAACATATCTTAAGCTATCAGAAACTCATGATAGTATCGTAAATTTAGAGAAGGCCATCAATACTTTCAACAAAACTTTAGATATTGTAACCATTAATAGTCACCCTATTTTGTACGCTAAAACTCAGAACAAAATCGGAGAGGTTTATTATAATTGGGGTAAATTTCAAGGCAATTTAGAATACATTGAAAAAAGTATAAAGGCTCTCAACGAAGCATTAAAGGTTAGAAAAATAGAGACCTCACCAACTGATTATGCAAAAACTCAAATTAATCTTTGTAATGCATATGGGTTTCTATCTGAAATAGTAAGTGAACGGAGATATGAAAATCTAAAACAGAGCTTATATCATGGTATGGAAGCTTTGAAAATTTATACAATAGAAAATTACTCATTGGATTATGCAGCTGTTCAAATTGATCTAGGCGTAACTTATTGTCAACTGGCTGAGTTTGAGGAACCGAAAATGAACATAATCAATTCTATTGCTTGTTCTCAGGAAGCCCTAAAAATATATTCAGTCCTTACTCATCCTCTCGATTATGCGATGATCCAACATAATATAGGCTCTGCTTATATTTTTTTATCTAATCTTGAAAATAAGGAAAAAAATACTAAAAATGCTATAAATGCCTTTAATGAATCATTAAAAATTAGATAATCCATTTTTATCCGATTGATGTTTTAAAACACCTGAATGTTAGCATTTCC
>NZ_LMVP01000007.1 GCF_002287235.1 Methanosarcina spelaei | reverse complement strand
TTTAACTTGACAGTAAAGATTGCTGTAGGCAGGAACACAGTAACAAAAACGGAATATATAAAAGTGACAGCAAAGCCTGTTTCAAACTTTACCAGCAGTGTTACTTCAGGAAAAGCACCATTGAACGTTAAATTTACTGATACAAGCACAGGAACGCCTGCTGCATGGATCTGGGAGTTTGGAGACGGATCAAAGTCATTTGTCGAGAATCCGACTCATAAGTATTCCAAGGCAGGAACATATACAGTTAACTTGACAGTAAAGAACGCTGTAGGCAGGAACACGGTAACAAAAACGGAATATATAAAAGTGACAGCAAAGCCTGTTTCAAACTTTACCAGCAGTGTTACTTCCGGAAAAGCACCATTGAACGTTAAATTTACTGATACAAGCACAGGAACGCCTGCTACATGGATCTGGGAGTTTGGAGACGGATCGAAGTCATTTGTCGAGAATCCGACTCATAAGTACAGTAAAGCAGGAACATATACTGTTAAGTTGACAGTAAAGAACGCCGTAGGCAGCAACACGGTAACAAAAACCGATTATATAAAAGTGACAGCAAAACCTGTTGCAAACTTCACAAGCAGTGTTACTTCAGGAAAGTCACCGTTGACGGTTGCTTTTACTGACACTAGTACAGGTTCACCAACCAAATGGAAATGGAACTTTGGAGACGGTGCATCGTCCACACTCCAGAATCCAAAGCATAAGTATTCCAAAGCAGGGAGTTATACAGTGACGTTGACGGCAACAAATGCTGCAGGCATCAGTACGACAACAAAAACAGATTATATAAAAGTGACAACAAATACGAAATCTGGGACATATTCAGAAAATGACTAAACTTTAGATTGAAAAACGATAAAAAATCAAGGCTAAAAGGTTGAGATATCATTGATAAATCTGGCAAAACAACCTCTTTAGCCTTGTTTTGCTAGGAAGGAGGAGACCCTTCTTAACTTTTTTGAAAACTAATCTGAACATAATCATTTTATAAAGTAAGATCTTTTGATTCAGGCTTTTATTCTTTTTGAAACAAATGTGGAAGTCATTATCCAAGAAGATAATAATTATTAGCCGAAGATTTTTATTTGTAGAAATAGTAAACAAACTTAGTTAAATTGTATATAATTAATTTAATCAGATAGTTCAGATAAATGTGGACTTTCAGAAGAAAAAAATTACTCCAATAAGGAGTTGCACTTGTAGTCAGTAAAGAAGTAAAAATTCATACAATATCACCCTTATGTCAATACTTATATTTAAATTTTAAATTTAAATCCTGAAAGGTTCGAGCGTTGCCAGGGAAGTTATAACCGATCCCTGTGGCATTTAAATTTGTATATTAATGTCTGTAACTGAGTATAAGTGTCACAACCAAAATGAAAGTTCAGAAAATAGTAACTTTGTTCAGTATATATTTCAAATAATCATAAAATCGGTTGCTCTGAGCACTTCAAAAGGTCCGAAGCCTATCTGACCGCATCACAAAATATGAAATGCGGTCTGACTCTTCCGCCCAGACAACCGCTAACCCCATAAAAACATAGGAGGTCTTCAAAAAAACTGAAATAACTTATTTTTCTTTAATCCTATTTTCCGCAGATGCGCACAAAAATACTATCTATTTTCCCAAAATATCAGTTATTTAAAAAACTGCCCATTCTTTAATGGATAATTTTGGGTAAATGGGTAAGTAACTTCTACGTGTACATGTTCTGCAGAATGTGGGTTATATGGCTCTTACGTGAAATGTTTTTCAAATAATTTGCAAGTCAGTTTCATCTTCAATAAAATTTTGATGAGTATTGAAGTATTTTTACTTGAGGACATATTTTTGATTTTTGTTTTTTGTTTGAGCCGTGTTGGAAATTACAGGAATCTCTGGAATGGTGTTAGCTCCATAAATTGCAGGTATTAGCAGGTATTATTGTCACAAATAAGGTCATAGCTGCCTGTAATTGCTGAAGTACTTATTAACAACACTGGATACGGATAGACCTGTTTCTATAGCTAATGCATCTGCCATGTAAATGTCTGGAGATTCACCAACTTAATAGATTGAACCTAAAAATCTGGAGACAGCAAACATATTCCTACCTTCTTATTTGACAACATGAAAAATAATGGAGTAACAATATGAAAACAATTATAAAAAGTATGACAAAAAATAGAGCCCAAAATAAAGCACAAAACAGAATACAAAATATTGCCAAACATGGCCTTGTTTTAAGTATATTCCTTATCCTGTTGTTTGCCTTTGTTGGTTCTGCTTCGGCACAAACTATTGAGGTCAATCCTGGAGATAATATTCTCTCAAAAATTAATGAAGCACAGGCTGGAGATGTCTTATACTTCAACCCTGGAACGTATGACATAAATCAGGTTTTATTTATATCCGACAAACCTCTATCGTTTATAGGTGCAGGTGCAGATAAAGTAACCTTTAATTTTATTGATTACAATGCGCTAAATTTTGACTTATCTAATATTGAAACTTCCCATGATATCCTGATTGAGAACATAAGCTTTTCATCGTCCACTACGAGATGGGTTGAAATCCGTGGATCAGATTATTACTCTACCAATATTATAATCAGAAACTGTAAATTCACAGGTGTATATTTAAGTTCAACTATCCTGAATAATGTTGAATATTCAAATAATGTTTTCATTGACTCATTCCAAGCATGCAGCGCTGGTGATGCCCAAGGGAAACTGATCTTTGCCAAAAATCATTTTGATAATTCTGCTTGTTATGTGGGCGGGGTAAATAACGGCGGTGTGATTACAGGTAACACCTTTACAAACGTTACTTCTAACTATGCAGTTAGTATTGGCAAGGGAGGAAACGACATAACATTCAGTGATAATGTCATTTCACACTGTACCAGTGCTGATGGTTATGGAGGTTTACTTATAGAGCCTAAAAGTAATGGCAATATTATTACTGGAAACACCTTTGACTCCAATTCTGTAGGGATCACTTTTAACTTGAAAAGCGGAAAAACTGGCACCGGCAATAAGGTTTACCACAACAACTTCATTAACAACACCGTCAACATTAATGACGGTTCACCGGCTGGCACCGTCCAGTATATCAGTAACGCTGTAAAGTACAGCTACAAGAACAAGTCCTACACCTCCAAGCTAGGCAACTACTATAACGACTACACAGGCGCAGATGCAGATAACAACGGAATCGGTGCCACTCCTTACGCAATTGGTTCCGGAAGTGACACTGCACCCCTTATGGGTAAAATCACAGTCAGTGAAGATAATATAACAATTGAAACACCACCAAGTACTTCCGCTCCAATTGCCGATTTTACAGCAACACCAACTTCTGGATATGCTCCTCTTACTGTCAACTTCACTGATACTTCAACTGGTAATGTCTCTTCTTATTCATGGGACTTTGACAGTGACGGTACGGTTGATAGCACTGAGCAGAACCCCTCGTACACTTATGAGACTGCGGGTACCTACTCTGTTAACCTCACTGTTGCCAATGCAACCATAAGTAACACAAAAACAAAGATAGACTATGTTGAGGCAATAAACAAAGAAAACCTTGACTCCGAATGGTCGGAGTTCCAGAAGGACAGCTCCAATAGCGGTTACTCTTTCAGCTCTGCTCCAACCAGGGACCCAAAAATCATCTGGCAGAGCCTGACTTCTTCAGAACAGGAACCCTGCGGGAGCGGTGGTGTCAATGTCCCGGCGCTGATTTCAGGAAACAAAATTTTCGTAACTGCGGGTAATGCTTCTGTCTGGGCCTTTAATAAAGATACCGGGTCCCTTATCTGGTCAAAGGAACTTGGAGGCGGTCTGGTACAGACAGCGACTCCTGCTCTGGGAGACGGAAAACTCTTTGTCCCGACCCTCGAAGGAGATCTCTATGCCCTTGACCCCGAAACAGGAAATGAGTTCTGGAATGAACATGTAACAGACAGCAGCTTTGAATGTCCCATTACCTATTATGACCATAAGCTCTACATCGGAGACGGTCTTGAAGGAGGAAATGGCACTAAATATTACTACTGTTACGATGACAGCGGGAATTTAATCTGGAAGCATGAAAACACAAACACTGCAGGTTTTATCTGGAGTGGATCAGTAGTTGTCGGAAAATACCTGGTTTACCCGGTTTTCGAAGGTAAACTGGTTTGTCTCGAAAAAGACACCGGAACTCTTGTAGACGAAGTTGACTTCAGTAAGAGTTCAGACGTTTCCTTTGCACTAACAGATCCTGGAATGTTCAGAAGTTCCGTAACCTATGCTGACGGAGCCCTGTACACATCCTCCGAAAGAGGGCAAGAAAAAGGCTACTGTTTCAAAGTAGGTTTTAACTCTGATACAGGCCAGTTTCTCGACAGTGGCTGGGCAGCTTCAATAGGATTTTCAACCTCAACTCCGGTCGTGTATAATGGCAGGGTCTACGTGGGACACGGGGAACACGGAGAATCCGGGTCCATGTTCTGCCTGAATGATTCCGATGGGTCGGTAATCTGGGAAACTCCTGTCAGCGGAGGTGTAAAGTCTTCTCCAGTTGTTTCAGTCAAAAACGGAAAACCGTACATTTATTTCACTGAAGCCATCGTCGACGGTTCTATTTACTGCCTGAATCCTGATGGAACTCTTGCCTGGCACTACAACCCACCTGCGGATGCTGCATATACCTTGCAGGGTGCAGCTCTTTCCGAAGACAAGGTCTACTACGGAACTGATAACGGGTACCTGTACTGCATAGGGCAGGGTGCAGCTCTTTCTCCGGTTGCAAACTTTAGTTCGGACAAACAGACAGGTTCCTTCCCACTGACTGTTTCCTTCAGGGATACTTCCTTCAACGCCAATAAATTCTTCTGGGATTTCGGAGACGGAAATACTTCAACCGAAATAAATCCGGTTCATACCTATATCACAGCCGGAAACTATACCGTAACCCTCACTGCTAAAAATGAGAACGGTGAAGATACAAAAATTGTAAAAGACTATATCTATGCAAACAAAGCAGCAACTACCTGGCAGGTCAAAAATGGGGAATCCATACAGGCAGCTATTAATGCAGCAAATTCAGGAGACATAATACAGGTCTATTCTGGAGAATACCCCGAAATTCTGACAGTTAACAAGACTCTGACCCTCAAAGGTATCGGGGCCCCTGTCCTTAATGCTTCGGGTTTCAAAGGCGTTTCCGGCGTAACCATCAGCGCTGACGACGTGAAGTTCAGCGGCTTTAAAATTACAGGTACCGAAGAGATGTGCTTTGCGATCAGTATTTCAGCAGAAGGTACTCTGATAGAGGACAACCTGATCGATAACTGCGCTGAAGGTGTATGGTTAACGGGAACTGGAAACACCCTTCTGAAAAATAACATCTCCAATTGCTGGGACTTTGCAGCCGTTCTTGACAACACAGGAGGCAACAGGGTTTACCAGAACACCTTCATTAACAACAAAGGAAGGAAGATGGGAGGTTCAAGCGACCACATCTCCGGAGGGTCAGGTTCATTCTTCCAGAGTTCCGAGCCTGTAGAATATGTCTGGAATGGAACAAAGCTGACAGGGTATATGGGTAATTACTACGATGACTATACAGGAAAAGATTCAAACGGGGATGGAATAGGGGATACGGCTTATACTGCTGACGCGGGAACCGACAAGTACCCGCTGGTGCTACCATACTCAAATTACATTGAAGGACAGGAAAATGAATCGCTTCCTACTTATTCCTGGTTCCAGTTCCATGGAAATGTAGACCACATTGGTTACTCCGAAAGCGGACCAAAAACCAATCGGACGGAATGGGTAAGTGAGGATATTGACGCTATCAGCAGTTCTTCTCCTGTAATTGCTGACGGGAAAGTCTTTGTGATTTGCGGTTCTGCAGGAATGGAAGAAAGTACGGATGACATTCCCCAGCTAGTAGCTCTTGACGAGTCTACGGGAGACAGAGTCTGGAACGTCAGCATTCCGAAAGCTGTATACGGTTCATGGGCTTCCCCTACTTATGATAATGGTATGGTCTTTACGGCTACCGGCCCTGAACTTGGTTGTTATGATGCCGAAACCGGAGAAAAACTCTGGTGCTTCAACAACACGTTCGGAAGCCAGGGTGTGGTCAATAGCGGGCCTGCTGTTGCTAACGGGATGGTGATATTTAGTGATTGGGACGGAAGTCACTACTACTGTCTTGACAAGTATACCGGAGACCTGCTCTGGAGTTTTGAAGTGGAAGGAGACGGGCAGTCAGTACCTGTCTATGCAGATGGGAAGTTCTACCTTACAAGCTGGGGCTACGGTACTTCCAATCAGGGGCATGCTTATTGCGTGGACGCAGTAACTGGGCAACAGATCTGGCACATTGATGTCGAACAGAATTTCTGCGGGTCCCCTGCTTACAGGGACGGCATCATTTACCTTACAACCTACAACTTCTACGGAACGGGTGATCTTTTTGCCCTGAAAGCATCGGATGGTAGCATAATCTGGAGACAGACCATCGAAAGAACAGATTCGACCCCTGCTCTTGCCTATGGAAATGTCTATGTTTGCGGAGGAGCAAGTGGCTATAGCAATTTGCAAACTTACTGCTTCAATGCGACTACAGGCTCCCCTGTCTGGTCAACACCTTCAATGACAACAGATAACGGAGGGATCGGAGGTTGGACTTGCTCGGTAGCTGTTGCAGATGGGCTCGTTTACGTGGGAAGCGAAGGATCTGGGTACTTCGGTTATGAAAACCTTTATGCTCTGGACGCCTTCACTGGCGATATCGTCTGGCATGCTCCCTATGCCGGTTCTTCTCCTGCACTTTCGGATGGAATGCTTTTCAGTATAGGAGGCGACCAGAAAGTCTATGCCTTCAAGGACTCTTCTATCTCACCGGTTGCAAACTTCACAGTCAATGTGACCAGTGGCACTGCTCCTCTTGACGTTCAGTTTACAGACGCTTCAACTGGCACCGTATCTTCGTATGCATGGGATTTCAATAATGATGGTAATGTAGACAGCTCCAAGCGGAACCCTTCGTATACTTACGGTAAGGCAGGTACCTATACTGTCAACCTCACAGTAACCGGACCTGGAGGAAGCGATTCTGAGGTAAAAACCGGATACATTAAAGTTACTGTTTCATCTCCAGGAAAGCCAGTAGCTTCTTTTTCAGCATCTCCTGCTTCAGGAAAAACACCATTGACAGTTGCTTTTACTGACAAGAGTAGTAACATACCTACTAAATGGAAATGGAGTTTTGGAGACGGAACATCGTCCACACTCCAGAATCCAAAGCATAAGTACTCCAAAGCAGGAAAGTATACGATAACACTTACGGTTACCAATGCTAAAGGCAGTAATACGGTAACAGAAACCGATTATATAAAAGTGATATCAAAACCTGCTGCAAACTTCACCAGTAGTGTTACGTCAGGAAAAGCGCCATTAAACGTTAAATTTACTGACACAAGCACAGGTATGGCTTCTGGCTGGATCTGGGAGTTTGGAGACGGATCAAAGTCATTTGTCGAGAATCCAACTCATAAGTACAGTAAAGCAGGAACATATACTGTTAACTTGACAGTAAAGAACGCTGTAGGCAGGAACACGGTAACAAAAACGGAATATATAAAAGTGACAGCAAAGCCTGTTTCAAACTTTACCAGCAGTGTTACTTCAGGAAAAGCACCATTGAACGTTAAATTTACTGATACAAGCACAGGAACGCCTGCTGCATGGATCTGGGAGTTTGGAGACGGATCGAAGTCATTTGTCGAGAATCCGACTCATAAGTATTCCAAGGCAGGAACATATACAGTTAACTTGACAGTAAAGAACGCTGTAGGCAGGAACACGGTAACAAAAACCGACTATATAAAAGTTGTAACAAAAACAGTTGCTTAAGTTTTCTGCAACTCCAATCTCTTATAAATTTCAGTTAGCGGTAGGATTTACTGACTAAAGCACAGGAATTCCTACCGTATGAAATGGAGTTTTGGAGGCAGAACGACTTCAAAAGAAATGAATCCAGAGCATCAGCATTTCAAGGGAGGAAAATATAAGGTTACACTTATAGTGACCAACGCTGCAGGCAGCAGTGCGACAATAAACACAAATTCATTTGTATTCGGTTAAGATACGATCTATAAGAAACGTGTTATTTTCATTGCTTTTTCTGTAACCTCTAAATGTAAATCAAGATGGATAGATGATTGCAGTAGTCACTTTAACGTTAACAGATTCTTAACCGAATGCAAATGAAAACAAATTACATAAAAGTAACAGCAAATACAAATCTGGGACATATTCTGAAAATAAATAAACCTTAGATTGAAAAACGATAAAAAATCAAGGCTAAAGGGTTGAGAAATCATAGATAAAACCTGGCAAAACAACCCTTCAGTCTTTTTTACCAGAGTTGAAAGCCAATTCCTTTTTGAAATTTCAATAGTTTACTGCACAACTTTTGGCTTTGTAGAAACCACATTGTAGACTTATATGATGAGAGCTAATCCCAAAACCAATTTCATACCCAAATCCATACTATTTTCATACTCAAAATTAGAGTGATTATTCTAAATTCAAGGTTTTGGGATAGGCTCATTATGAAAAATTGAGTAAACTTTATATCAATAGGTGGGGAAGTTTAAACCGCCAAAAGTGGGAAAAAGTATCGCCGTTGACAACTTCAAGGAGTAAGAATTATTTAACGACATTAAATGTAATTTTTTGGTTAAATAAGTTATTTTAGGTCGTTTTTCTCTTAACACTTTTTCATCAATTTTGGTAAAACCTCAGGTCATTCTTTTCTTCTGGCTCTTCGTATTTCCTATGGATAAAATGATTTTCAGTTCAAGATCGCATTGGTTTTTATGAGGACATTATGAGGACATTCACACAAAATAAAGAAGAGCCTTTCTTTTTTCTCAAGGTTTGACTCGATTAACAGTATATAGTGTCTTACCACATATTTAGAGAAACTTGTCACTCCTAGAGAAGCTTGTTACTCATTTTACTAACAATCTTTTGCCAAAATAATACATTTATAAACAAATTTACCTTTTCATCATTGTTTATTATTTTTAATTTTTTTATAGCGCAATTTATAGCCACAGTACACGAAAACCGGACATGGCATATAAGGAATTTACTTTTCATTTTAGAAATATTTCCGGAAACTAACCAATGGAAAAGAGATGAATAAATAATCAGCATTAGTTGGAATAGTTTCAGAAATTTTAAATTTTTATGGGAAGAGAGTAACATGAAACCGAAAATGCGTCAATTAATTTTAATGTCTATATTGATGCTCGCAATATTGCAATGCATACCATTGGCATTATCTGAAGAAGAAAACAACTGGCCACAGTTTCAGAACAACGTTGAACATACCGGTTTTTATGCAGGAGAATTACCGGATGCATTCCAGTTACAATGGAAAAGCAGTGGAGTAGGTGCAGTTATAGATTCCTCACCTGTAATCGCTGAAAACATGGCTTTTGTTATAAGCAATTCCAATTCATTGAAAGCTTTGAACGTTACAACAGGTGATGTAGTATGGACTACAAAAACAGGAACAGATCAGTACGGTTCATGGTCATCTCCTGCTTATGATAATGGAATGGTGTTTGCTTCCAGAGGTAATGACACGATTTGTGTTTATGCTTCAAACGGTACTGAAAAGTGGAAATTTACTAACCCGAGTGGTCAAATATCATGTAATGCAGGGCCATCAATAGCTAATGGAAAAGTCTTTTGTTCTGATTGGCAAGGAAGTCATTACTATTGTGTGGACGAGTATACTGGAAAGCTTTTGTGGACTTTTTCAGTAACAGGTTCCGCACAAGGTGTCCCTTCCTATAAAGACGGAAAAGTCTTCTTGACAAGTGGATATGCTACAATAAATGTAGGGCAGAATACGTATGAAGGACAGGTATATTGTGTAGATGCGGAAAATGGTTCGAAAATATGGGCCACTCCGATTACAGACAATGTATTATGTTCTGCTTCTGTTGGAAATGATACTGTATATGTTACTTCTTACGATTTCTACAGCGATAAAACTACTGCGTTAAGTGCGTTGGACATAAACAGTGGGAAGATCCTCTGGGAGCAAAACGTTATGCGAACGGACTCCACTCCTGCGCTTGCATATGGGAACGTTTATGTTTCTCCGGTATGTTGTGTTAATGCTTCTTCAGGAAAAATATTGTGGAGCGGCAGTGCTGGAGGATGGACTAATTCCATGACAATTGCAGATGGAAAAGCCTTTGCAGGCAAAAAAACTTCGTCATATGGTTATGATCACATTGTAGAGTATAATGCATATACAGGCGAGGTTTTATGGGAATCCACAGCTGGAGGAGCTTGTTCTATTGCTAACGGTAGTATATACACAATTGGCAATGACGGTGAAATCTATGCCTACGGACAGGTTAGTAATCTTTCCATAGATCTGATTGTTCAAAATGTTTCAGTGGCAAACGGAAATGTCTATCCTTATTATCCGAATGAAGTCAATGCAAGCATAAAAAATAACGGCAACATGTATGCTGAGAATGTATCTGTGTCCTTTTTAGTTAATGGTGAACAGAAGGATAACCTTACAACAAAGATTGGAAGTAACATGGCCAAAAATGTGAGTTTTTCCTGGATACCAGATGCTCCCGGAGATTATAACATAACAGTTGAAGCTCATTCTATAGGGCCCGTTCCTGAGAGTAACGATGCAGATAATTCCTTGGGAATAAACGTAACTGCTTTAGCTGGTGATGCGGACCTTATCCCTGTATCGATCATTCCTTCTGCTATCTTTTCAAATACCTCACATCAAATGAAAGTAATTGTGAAAAATCAGGGCACTTCCATGGCAGGTAATTTTACGGTGACCGTAAAAGAAGGAACAAATGAACTGGCTGCAAAGACTTTCGAACAGCTTGGTCCTGCCCAAAGTGCCGAGCTAAATTTTACATGGGAATCCGAGGCTTCCGGAGACTTTGGGTTTACAGTGTTTGCCGATACGGAGAACAGTGTATCGGAAAGTAATGAAACTAATAACCAGGTGACTCTGCCTGTTACGGTAAAACCGGAAACATCGATTGAAGCAAAATCTGAAATATACTGGACACAGTTTCAGGGAGGAAGTGATAGAAACGGTGTTACCGAAGGTTATGCACCCCTTGATGATTCTGTTAAACTCAAATGGAGTGCAAATGATTTTGGTGGGAATATCGATGTTTGCCCGATAGTTGTAGGAGATAATGTCTATGTCCTGGCTTCCAATGGAGAACTGTATGCTTATAACAAAACAGAAGGTAAACCAATATGGCATGCAACACTTGATGCTGCTTCGATTTTACACTCTTCAATACCAGCATATGGAGATGGAAATCTCTTTGTGGTAACCGAAGGTGGAAATCTTTATGCTTATAACGCAAGTACAGGGACCCTGAAATGGAAAGTACATGTAACGGATATAGGTCCGGAAAGTCCGGTTACGTACTATGACCACAGGGTATACCTTGCAGAAGGTCTTGAAGGCGGAGTGGATACAAAATACTATTATTGCTACGATGACCTTGGAAACCTTTTATGGAAACATGCAACTCCGAATACATCCGGCTTCATATGGAATGGTGCATCCGTTGTAGGAAATTACCTGATTTATTCTACCCACGAAGGCAACCTCACATGTCTTGATCGGAAAACAGGAACGCTTATCGACGAAGTAAGCCTGGACAGCGATGTTTCGAACCGGATTTCATTTGCGATTCCGGAGCCTGGAAGGTTCCGTTCTTCAGTAGCTTACCATGACGGATCCGTCTATACAACTTCGGAACTAGCACAAGAAACCGGTTATGTATGGAAAGTAGGATTCGATGACACTACCGGTATGTTCCTTAACAAGGGGTGGCGCTCTGATCAGATGTTCAGTACTTCGACTCCTGCAATCTATAACGGTAAAGTATACGTTGGACAGGGAGAACATGGATATGATGGTAAAATGATCTGCTTGAGTGACAGCGATGGTAAAAAGATATGGGAATATCATGTGGATGCAGGTGTGAAATCCTCTCCTGCTGTTTCTACGTATTATGGAACACCTCGTATTTATTTCACAACTGCAAAGGAGAACGGTTCTCTTTACTGTCTAAACGAGTCAGGGAGTCCTGTATGGGAATATAATCCTCCCGACGATGGGTATATCCTGCAGGGAGCAGCACTTTCTCAGGGGAAAGCTTACTTCGGAACGGATGGAGGAAATCTATACTGTGTAGAAGGAGATTGGAATGTTTTCAATGATCCGGATTCGGATTCTGGAGCGTACATTTCACTTGATGAATTACAGACTTCAGTGCTTCATTGGAAAAAAGGCCTTCCAATAGACTCTAACTACAAAGTTTCACTAAAAAATATACAATCGATGACTATGTACTGGAAAAATAATTCACCTATGAAGTTCGATAAGTGAATTCGCATATTAAAGAATATAAAACAAGTGAAATTATATTGATGGCCTTACCAGCCATCACCTTATTTAAGGGAATTGTTCCACCACTACTGTGATTCCAAAACGAATATAAAATAACATTTTTTACTTTTCTAATAAATTCAGATACTGTAAAACTCTTGAATTACTATAACACTATTGAGTCACTGTACAACTATTAAATTACTGTAAAATTATTTAACCAGTTGCGAAGTATCAGTACTTTTATTTTTATTATTCCATAATTTTTCATCCTGCAAACTTTTTTGATTTTATCTTCAAGTAAGAGGACATCACCAACTTTTGTGGCAAGCCTTGTACAGAGTAAATCTCTTGAAACATGGATGAGGCTACAGATGTTTAGCTACTTACTAAGTTTATTCATAAATACAAATATGGATTCAGATTAACCCTTAAACATAACAGTATAAATAATATTATTTAATTGTTCTAAAAATAAGCGTAATGTTTCTCTAACAGCTAATAATAATTTCCTAAATTGATTGCTTATTATACTAAAGAATACAAACTTATTTACATCCCACTAAATTAAAAAATGTATCAGGGATTAAATCAACAATGAGTGGGTGAACCACAGGAGAATTCGCTTACCTGTGGGTGTCAAAAATTGAGACAGAATATCAATTAAGGAGTACCGAATATGAAAAATAGAAATTTGTTTTTGCTTTTGATAAGCATGGTAATTATCGGACTGCTGCCCATGGCAGCATCAGCTTCAAGCTGGCCCTCATTCCAGGGAAACAACAACAATAACGGAGTTACCGATGAAGACATTACTACCACTTTTGCTACGAACTGGACTAGCCAAACGGCTGCTGGAGACTATGCAGGATTGGACTCAGGAGCGGTAATTGATGATAATAATGTCACATATTGCGTAAATTACAATGGAACCGTATATGCTTTTAACCTGATAACGGGAGCTCAGAAATGGGTTAACACTAATATCGCAAACAATGACCCGTACAGTTACGAAGTATCTGTACCTGCATATAACAATGACCGTTTATATGTTGGTTTGTCAAATGGAAACTATGGAAATACAAATATTGGTTCAACCATTTATGCACTAAATGCAACGACTGGGGCTGTTGTATGGTATAATTCAAGTGACACCTATTTCCCATCTAACTATCAGATTGATTCTCCAATAAAATATGATTCTGGAAAACTTTATTTTAGCTCGGTAGAGTTTGATGCCAATTATAACACAATTGGAGGTTACTTCTACTGTGTGGATGCAAGCAATGGCAATGTAGTCTGGAGAAATGACAGCAGTACCCGTGGCTATTACGGAGCAGCCCCTGCAATTATAGATGACTATGTTGTCGTTGGGGATGACGCAGGTATAGTACGCTCTTTCAACAAAGCTACTGGAAGTCTAGTAAGTTATCTGGACGCTTCTGCTTACGGCAGCATCCGTTCAGGCATCGTCTACAAAGATGGATACATATACTTTACTGCTAAGCCAGGCTATTTGTTAAAAGCATCAATTAGTTCTTCCGGCATATTGAGCAATCTACAATCATCAAGTAGCTTCGGATCTGGAGTATACTCAACTTCAACTCCTGCAGTAACTGATGATTATATCTATGTAGGAACTGACAACGGAGACTACTATAATCCTATTGGTACTGTAAAATGTTTTGGTACAGATTTGAGTTTAATAAGTGAATCTTCCAATCTAGGTGGATTAATAAAAGCTTCTCCTGTTGTAACCACAAATACTGCAGGACAAGAAAGAGTGTATGTGACTACAAACAATAATACAGGAAAATGTTACTGGTTGACTTTCAATACTACCAGTGAAAGATTTACTAATAGCGGTTACTGGCAACCCAATGGTTCAACGTACACATTACAGGGAATCGCTTTTGCTAATGGATATCTTGTTTACGGAAACGATGCAGGCTACCTTTACGGAGCAACTGGATTTTAAGGTAATTTTAAATTACCTTTTTTTATTTATTCTAGTTTTTTCCTTTTTGGATAACAATTCTTTGCCAAATTTTTAGGTATTTATACTCTGGACAATATCCTTAACTGTAAGTGTCGACCTTGCATAAAAGTGAAATCTATAGAATTTTAAGAACTTAATACTGTCATTAAACCTCCTTTTTCAAAAAAATCGATTTTCTGCAAAGAGATTACCTGTCTGAGCAGGTCTCAATATGGTCGGCAATAATTTAATGGAGTAGATGTTATGAAAAAAATTACTTTACTAGCCTTCTTGTCCATTTTTCTACTTATAGGTTTAGCATCACCAGCGCTTGCAGCCGATATAACCGGTGAGCGAACGTTAAACACTACAGGCGTGAAAGCAGGAGAAAGTTTCAGAGTAACTTTAAATGTCACAGTTTCAGGTGGAACACTTTACTCGCTAGGTATTGATGAAAATCTTCCAGACGGTTGGACTGTAACGACAGTCCAGAATGATGGAATGACATACGATGCTGAAAATATTCAATGGGGCCTCATCGATGACATGAGTTCTGGTAAAAAAACAGTCATATACGATGTTTTTGTGCCAGCAACAGAAGAAACCGGGACATACTTAATTACAGGAAAAATTTCAGGAAAAGAATGGACTGATGGAGACGAAATAGAAAGACAAAACAACATCACAGGGGATACAAATGTAACAGTTGGGGTTCCTGACATTAACATTTATCCAGGAGATGATGTTCAATCAATTCTTAAAAATGCTCCGGAAGGTTCAACAGTATACTTGCATGCAGGAAACTATACAGGATCTGGGATTTATTCGATACAAAATTCATTGCATATAATAGGAGATGGAGCAAATCTTGTTAATTTAACAAATATTGGATGGAGTGAATCCTCTGGTACCACAATTGAAGGAATTCATTTTATAACAAGAGGACCACAATTTACCAGTAATTCTAATTATGATAAAATCAGAAATTGTATATTTGAGAATGCACTTGTACAGATTCAAGACGATAGCCTTTTAGAAAACTGTACTTTCACAGGTACTTCATATATAACTGCATGGACTAGCTCTGGCGGAGGTACAATCAGAAATAATTTGTTTGAAGTGTCATTAACAAAAAGTAAGAGACCAGTATATCTTAAAGATAATATAAATAATTTTTCAGTGTCAAATAACAAATTTGTAAATAATTCTCTCAATTACGAAGTTATTTATGTATTGACTTCACAAAATACATCAATTACTGATAATATTTTTGATAGTATTTCTACAGCTAGCTCCGTAATTGGAATCAGTGATAGTGCAAATACAGTTATCCAAAATAATACTTTTAAAAACTGTAACTCTGGTAAAGGCGCAATTGAATTCCAGACAGGGGCACAGAAAGTTACTGTTTACCTGAACAATTTTATCAATTGTTCCTCGTTAACTTCAGGTTCTGGAACTGATGTTTCCTGGTCTTCTCCTTCCGAACTCAACTACAAATATGCTGGTAAAGATCACATAGGCACACTTGGCAATTACTTTGACCAGTACAAAGGCACTGATGCAGATGGAAACGGAATTGGAGATACTTCATACCCTATTGGATCTGGTGCCGATTACGCACCCCTTATATCTCCAATAGAGAATTACGGTAACATTACCGTAGCTGCACCTCAACTTCCAGTAGCAGACTTCGACAGTAATGTAACGTCGGGATCTGTACCTTTATCAGTTAATTTCACTGATCTCTCTACAAACTTACCAACTTCGTGGGCCTGGGATTTTGACAATGATGGCAAGGTGGACAGTACTGACCAGAATCCAACATACACTTATACTGCTGCAGGAAACTATACCGTCAATCTGACAGTCACGAATTCAGTAGGAAGTAACAGCACTGTAAAAACAGATTACATTAACGTTTCTGAATCCTCAACACCAACCGAACCGACACCAGTTGCTGCTTTTACTGCTGACGTAACAAGTGGTACTGCTCCTCTCCAGGTAAATTTCACAGACCAGTCTACTGGATCGCCAACTTCATGGCTCTGGGACTTCGGAGACGGCTTTAACGATACAGAGCAAAATGTTTCTCACATCTATAAATCAGCTGGCAACTACACAGTTAACCTGACAGTAAGCAATGAAAACGGAACTAATTCTACGTCTGCTTTGATAACTGTTTCAGAAAAACCTGTAACAGTATTGCCTATAGCGAATTTTAGTACCAATGTGACGAGTGGAACTGTTCCTCTCTCAGTTCAGTTTACCGATTTATCGGAAAATACAACTGATTGGACCTGGGACTTTGGAGACGGCTCTAGTGCTACCGAGCAAAACCCTATGCACACTTATGCTGTAGCTGGTTCTTATACTGTCAACCTTACTGTTTCTAACGCTGATGGAAGCGATTCTGAAGTAAAAACCGGGTACATTAAAGTCACTGTTTCATCTCCAGGAAAGCCAGTAGCTTCTTTTTCAGCGTCTCCTGCTTCAGGAAAAGTACCATTGACAGTTGCTTTTACTGACAAAAGTAGTAACATACCTACTAAATGGAAATGGAGTTTTGGAGACGGAACAAGTTCAACCCAGCAGAATCCAAAGCATAAGTATTCCAAAGCAGGAAAGTATACGGTAACACTTACGGTCACCAATGCTAAAGGCAGTAACACGGTAACAGAAACCGATTATATAAAAGTGATATCAAAGCCTGTTTCAAACTTCACCAGCAGTGTTACATCAG
>NZ_LMVP01000006.1 GCF_002287235.1 Methanosarcina spelaei | reverse complement strand
CAAGTACGGTTCCTAGGGGAGAAAGGAGGAGTAATCCTCCCGACTTACCCGACATGTACACAAAAATGCCACTTATTATCTCAATACGGCAATAAGCTAAAAACTTAAAATCGGATTTGATGAGATAATATGGCAAATCGGCAAATAAATTCTACATCTGTGTACATCTGCGGAATGTAGGATTGAAATTTACTTTTTCTGTATCCATCCTTAAATTGCTCTTGTATAGAACTCAGTGCAAAGAGCAGTAGATGATAAAACGCCTGGAAAGTCATTCAGTACCAATATTACGAAATTATAATGCCAGATTGTATATATAAAATCAGGTTGGAAACATATATACTATGAAGATGAAGGTATTTTTTGGACTTTATACTAAAAATTGCATAGTTGTGGAGTACTCAAGCATCTGTTGACATATTAACAGTCATTTTTAAAGAATCTGATGTTGAAAGTGGGGAGATATTCAAGAAAAATCTAATTTATATAAACTTAAAAGACTTTCTGAGAATACAAAGAAGGCAAGTGAATGGGGTTTATAAGCCTGACTGCTATGTTTTCGTTTTTCAAGAGTTTCCGAACACTTTTACTGAGATGGGGGTATTGTTTTGACGGATACGGAAAAGACAACGATAAAATTGAAAGTTGCAGAATCCGATCAACGGGATGTTGGAAAAGGTATTGTCCGAATAGGCGAAAATTTCAGGGAAAAGCTGGATCTCAATCCCTTTGACGTTGTGGAAATAAGAGGGGGAAAATCGACTTCAGCCCTTATAGGACGCCCATACCCAAGTGATTCGGGACTTGAGATTATACGTATGGATGGACTTATCCGCACTAATGCAAAAACCAGTATCGGAGAACATGTAAATATTCGCAAAGCTGAGTGGAAAGAAGCAAAAAGTGTAACTCTTGCACCTGTAGCTAAGGGCATGCAGATCTATGCACCAAGTGAAACCCTTAAAGCCATATTCATGAACCGTACGGTTTCAAAGGGTGATTTTATTTCCACCACAAGTTTAAGGAAATTGAAGGAAACGGAGACTTTTGGCAAAGGAGTTATGTTCGAAGATTTCTTCCAGGACTTTTTCGGTGAGGGCTTCGTGCCATCTTTCGGGCTTGGAGAAATAAAATTGCAGGTAGTTTCTACTTTTCCATCTGGGATAGTAAAGATTACAGACTTAACTCAAGTTGAGCTTTTGCCTGAAGCAATCGAAGTAATTCCTGAACATAATATTTCTACTGTTATGTATGAAGATCTGGGTGGGCTGAAAGAAGCCATCGGGAAAGTCAGGGAAATGATAGAGTTGCCTTTGAAGCATCCTGAGCTTTTTGACAGGCTAGGAATCGATGCTCCAAAAGGGGTATTGCTCCATGGTCTGCCCGGAACGGGAAAAACAATGCTTGCAAAAGCAGTTGCCAATGAATCCGATGCCTACTTTATTTCTATCAATGGCCCTGAGATTATGTCAAAATATTACGGTGAATCCGAAAGGGCGATAAGGGAAATTTTCGAGAACGCAGAAAAGAATGCTCCTGCAATTATCTTCCTGGATGAGATTGACTCCATTGCCCCTAAAAGGGCTGAGGTAACCGGAGAGGTCGAAAGAAGAGTTGTAGCTCAACTTCTCTCCCTTATGGACGGACTTAAAGTTCGCAAGAATGTAATCGTTATAGGGTCAACTAATCGTCCTGAAGCCCTGGATATAGCGCTCCGCCGCCCTGGCAGGTTTGACCGAGAAATTGAACTTAGAGTCCCTGACACTGATGGAAGGTTAGAAATTTTCCAGATCCATACCAGGGGAATGCCTTTTGCCGAAGACGTAAATCTCATGGATTTTGCTCAAATAACGTATGGGTTCGTGGGAGCTGATATTGCTGCTCTGTGCAGGGAGGCAGCTATGAGTGCACTACGGTGGGTTCTGCCTAAAATCGATCTCAATAAACCTGAAATTCCGGTTGAAATTCTGGATTCTCTTCAGGTAACAAGAGAAGATTTTGAAAATGCTCTCAAAGATGTCCAGCCTTCAGCAATAAGGGAAATCCTGATTGAAGTGCCAGCTGTGAGCTGGGACGACATCGGTGGCCTGGAAGAATTAAAAAAGCTTCTGAAAGAGGTAGTAGAATGGCCTCTTAAGAGTCCGGAATCTTACAGGGATATTGGGGTTGAGGCTCCCAAAGGAGTCCTTCTATACGGCCCTCCGGGTACGGGAAAGACTCTGCTTGCAAAAGCAATAGCCCACGAATCTGATGCTAATTTTATTGCAGCCAAGGGGAGTGATCTGCTTTCCAAATGGTACGGAGAATCCGAAAAAAAGATTTCTGAGGTCTTTACACGGGCAAGGCAGGTAGCTCCTTCAATTATTTTTCTTGACGAACTTGATTCGCTTGCGCCCGTTCGTGGAGCCTATGCAGGTGAGCCACAGGTTACGGCAAGAATCCTTAATCAGCTTCTCTCTGAAATGGACGGGCTAGAAGAGCTTAGGGCTGTAGTAGTAATTGGCGCAACAAATCGTCCTGACGTCATTGACCCTGCACTTATTCGACCAGGACGCTTTGATGAACTGATCCTTGTTCCGGTTCCTGATGAGGGAGCTCGCATGGAGATCTTTAAGGTCCACACTGAAAAAATGACACTTTCTGAGGATGTTGATCTCGAAAAGCTTGTTTCTATGACCAATCAGTATACAGGTGCAGATATTGCAGCCGTGTGTAAAAAGGCAGGAAGGCTTGCTTTACGTGAAGACCTTCACGCAAAAAGTGTAAAACAGAAACACTTCCTTAAAGCAGTAACAGAAACCGGCCCTTCAGTGACATCGGACACGATGAAATATTACGAAGCTATAAAAGGTGAACTCCTAACAAGGAAATCTAAGGAGATTGAGAATCTCTCTTACATTTGAGTAAAAACACTAAGAATGCAGTTTTACCTTATTTTCATTTTTCCTGTTCTTTTACCAACTTCTGATTTTCTTTTTATTTGCCAACTTCTAATTTTCTTTTTATTTGCCAACTTCTGATTTTCTTTTTATTTGCCAACTTCTGATTTCCCATCAATTTAAAAATTTTTTACCCTGTATATTTATTAACTCTTATTTTCCTGTTGATTTGTAGAATCACTATTTTACTAACTTTTACTAACTTCTTTTTTCCGACATACGAATAATTTTTTAGTCAATGTGTCTGTGTTAACTGATCTTTAAAATCAAGTATTTTTTAATTTCTCCTTTTTACCCAGTTATGTAACGGGCTTTTTTGAGAATAATTCTCTCAGTTTAATATTGTCTATATTTAAACTTCACAAATTATGTTAACCAATGATATTATATATAATAATTACTATCAGTAATATACATGCAGCTTCCAACACCCGAAGATCTTAAAAAAAGAAGAAATGAACTCGGGCTTACCCAGAGCGATCTGGCTAAAAGGGCAGGAGTAAGTCAGCCCCTTATAGCTCGTATAGAATCGGGAGATGTAGATCCCAGGCTTTCAACTGTCAGGAAAATCCTTGACGCTTTTGAGGAAGTTGAGAAGGAACAGCAGATTATTATAATAGATCTGATGCATTCCCCTGTAATTCATGTTTCTCCAGGCGATTCTGTGGAAGAAGTAGTAAACTTGATGCAGAAGCATGGTTTCTCACAGGTTCCTGTACTTGATAAGGGCATTCCGGTTGGAAGCGTTTCCGAAGACATGATAGTGAAATTGATGGCCGAAAATAAGAAAAAATCAATTTCCCAGTTGAAAGTTTCTGAGATAATGGGAGAGGCTTTCCCAACAGTGTCTCCAGGCATTTCTATCTCAGTCGTGTCGCATATGCTGGAAGGAAATCCTGCCGTACTGGTAGTAGAAAAAGGAGCAGTTATCGGCGTCGTGACAAAACATGATGTAATGACGCTTCTACAGGGCCAATAACCGAAATCCATTCTCTTTGTTGGACGGTATACCGAATAGAGCATGAAAAGCACATCAATTATATACTAGAATTCAATTAAACCTGATCTCTAAATCGGACTAATGTTTAACCATGCAACGTAAATTAACTAATAAGTCCTATGGCAAACTCCCTGAATAATGTACTGCCGGGCTTTCGAACATGCCATATCACAATGATATTACTCTGAATTATTTCAGATGTGCAGTACTTTCATACTGCAGAATTAGTGCAAAACACTAAACAGAAGCACAAAAATCTAAATAAATAAAAATGGAAGTACTAAAATCACTTTACAGATAGAATATAAAAATAAATTAAATTTAAAATAAATTAATTAAATCAAAAAAAAATAAAATTGAATTATATGTCAAACTTTAAAAATGTGGAGTATAAGACATATGGATCTGGAAGATACCCTTCTCATGATGCCTGGTCCCGTAACTGTTACACCCAGAGTCCTTAGAGCCATGTCAAAACCGATGATCAACCACCGAAGTGCGGAATTTGCCGGAATCTATACTGATTGCAGGGAAATTCTTTCCAGCGTTTTCCAGACAAAGAATGATATTTTCGTGCTAAGTGGTTCGGGAACTGCAGGTATATAAGCTGCAACCAGTGTCCTTGATAGAACCTGAAAAAGATAAAGTTATAGACTTAGAGACAGGTAGAACAATGTCTACCGGATCTTTTCAAGAAAGCCCTGAAAAGATTTTAACTGAAATTCTGATTTACATGCCCACAATAGGAATTGCAGATACCACGTTCGCACGTTATGATATGGGGCGTGCGGCAATTGACGAGATACAAAAAAATGTATCTGTAAAAATCAAAAGAGTAACCGTACCAGGGATAAAGGACCTTCCTGTCGCAGCTAAAAAACTTATTGAAGAAGAAGGGTGCGATATCGTTATGGCTCTTGGCATGCCCGGAGCTAAGGAACAGGACAAAATCTGTGCTCATGAAGCTTCTCAAGGCATTATTATGGCACAGCTCATGACCAATACTCATATTATCGAAGTCTTTGTCCATGAAAATGAAGGAAAGGATGAGAAAGAACTTGCTTTCCTTATGGACAGAAGGACCCGGGAGCATGCTTTAAACGTAATAAAGTTGCTCTTCAAGCCTGAAAAACTAATTCGAGAAGCCGGTACCGGTCAAAGGCAAGGCTTTGAGGATGCAGGCTCATTAAGATCGTGAATTAATTTATGTAAAAAACAAGACTGGAGACCTTATCAGATGACTATCAGCCTAGGATTTGTTGTAGCTGAATTTAACAGGGATCTGACCTATCAGATGGAACTGCTTGGAAGAGAACACGCGGAATTCCTGGGGGCAACAGTTAAAGAGACAATTCTTGTCCCAGGTGTCTTTGATATGCCCCTTGCGATTAAGAAGCTTTGCCAGAGGGATGACATCGATGCCGTGGTTACTATAGGATCTGTAATCGAAGGTGAGACTGACCATGACCAGGTAGTTATGCAACATGCTGCAAGGAAGATCATGGATCTTTCTCTTGAGTTCAATAAGCCTGTAACTCTCGGAATTCCTGGCCCAGGTATGACTCGCATGGCTGCTCATGAACGTGTGGACTATGCAAAGCGAGCCGTTGAAGCCGCAGTAAAATTGGTACGGCGGCTGTGAATTTTATAATATCTGAATAAACTAGCGAATTTATAAACCAGGACCATCCCTATGTCATCCGCAAGGCTCAAGCGTGTAGAAGAATCCGCAACGATAAGGATCTCTAATATTGCGACCAGAATGATTAAAGAGGGTACAGACGTAATCAATTTCAGCCTTGGTGAACCTGATTTCAATACCCCTAAGAATATCTGCGATGCTGCGGCAAAGGCTATGTATGAGGGAAAAACTCACTATGCTCCTTCTGGAGGTATCCCTGAACTAAGGGCAGCCATTGCCGAAAAATTGAGGACGGAAAACAACCTCGATGTAACTGAGACAGGTGTTCTTGTCACCCCAGGAGCAAAACAGGGAATTTTTGAGGTAATGATGGGCGTTCTCGATGATGAGGACCAGGCTCTCCTGTTTAACCCTGCATGGGTAACTTATGATGCATGTATACATTTTGCAGGCGCGGAAACCGTCTGGGTTCCGACAGTTCCTGAGAAAGGTTTTATTCCTGACAATTTTGAAGAGTACATCACTGATAAAACCAAGCTCATTGTTGTAAACAGTCCGGGAAATCCGACAGGTGGAGTATTCGGGAAAAAGACTTTACAATGTATCGCGGATCTTGCAATTGACCATGACCTCATAGTGGTCTCAGATGAGATTTATGAGAAAATTATCTATGACAGGGAGCATATCAGCATTGGCAGCTTTGATGGGATGCAGGAGAGAACTGTCACAGTAAACGGTTTTTCCAAGGCATATGCCATGACGGGCTGGAGACTCGGCTACCTGACTGCTCCTCCTGAGATTCTCAAACTTCTACTTAAAATTCAGTCTCATTCCGTAAGCAGTGCGACTACATTTGTTCAGTATGGTGGACTTGAAGCCCTTCAGGGCCCTCAGGACAGCGTTAAAGCAATGGTTGACCGTTTCAAAGTGCGCCGTGATGTCCTTATTGACGGCCTGAACAAAATGGGGCTTGAATGTAAAAAGCCCGATGGAGCTTTCTATGCTTTTGCTAATGTCAGTGAGTATGGAAACGGGACTCAGGTGGCAGAACAACTGCTGAAAGAAGCTCAGGTGGCAGTTACGCCTGGAATTGCTTTTGGTTCGTCTGGCGAGGATTTTATCAGGATTTCCTATGCAACATCTATTGACCGAATCAGGGAAGCTCTTGAGAGACTTGAAAAAGTATTTTCCTGAAATAAATCCAATAAATTATCTTTCTGAAAAGAGGTATGAATAAAGAATAACAGGTATCAATCGAATATGAAATGGTAGGGGCAGATTTACATTTACCCATACCGTTTAAGTACCTCTTTTATGATTGCACCTGTGCTGCAAAGTGGGCATTCTTTCGAAAGTGGAACTCTTACCACATTTGCAGGAAGCCCTCTTTTGTCAAGTTCTTTTTCCAGAATTTCGGCGTCAAAACGCTGGTCGTAACCCAGGGCAATTATATCTGGCCTGATTTGCTTCAGAGGTTCAAACATATCTTTTTCGCTACCAAGAAGCGCCTTATCGACTATCCCGAGTGCACTTACCATCTCCAGCCGTTGCTCCTCGGGCACAACTGGTTTTGGCTTGTGAGTTACATTTGAATCTCTCGCAACAATAACGAAAAGTTCATCTCCCAGAGCTCTGGCCTGGGTCAGAAAATAAATATGTCCGGGGTGGAGAAGGTCAAAAGTCCCGGTAGCAAGTATACGTGTCAACAGATCACCTGGCCTCGGGTATATCCTGTAAGCATAAGAAACTTACTGAAATTAACTTGCCTGGAACCTGAGAAGAACTCGAATTGTTCAAACTGTATACTGCATGAACTGTTATAATCTATTATAGTTCGACTCAGTATTAAAAGAGTTTTCCAATTATCGCAAGTAATATATATAGCCCATAATTATGAATATTATTTATTGGACTAAGGGCATAAACCTGATAATCTGAAAACAAATCAAGTTCAAGCATATCTTTTTGCGTCTTCGGACAGGACTATTACCGTTAACATTATCACAAGTAATATATAATTATAATAAATATTACAATCTATATAATTCTGCAAAAAGAGGAGACCCCTTAATGGTTAAAAAATCGGTTCATGAGATTAATAGAAAAATTGAAGATGGAAGCGTCAATGTAGTGACAGCCGAAGAAATGGTCACAATTGTTGAGGAACTTGGCGTGGAAGAAGCTGCTAAAGAAGTAGATGTAGTTACTACAGGCACATTCGGAGCTATGTGTTCATCCGGCTTAATGCTTAACCTGGGGCATTCCGAGCCTCCCATAAAAATCCAAAAGATCTGGTTCAACAATGTAGAAGCATATAGCGGATTGGCAGCCGTAGACGCTTATCTGGGGGCTGCCCAGATTTCAGATACACGGGGAATCCAGTATGGTGGAGCTCATGTTATTGAAGACCTCTTGAGAGGCAAAGAAATCGATGTTCATGCCACTTCGTATGGGACAGACTGTTATCCGAGGAAAGTACTTGATACGATAATTACTCTTGAAGACCTTAATGAAGCTATTCTTCTTAACCCTAGAAACGCTTACCAGAAATATGCAGCAGCAACTAATAGTTCCAAAAGGATCCTGAACACTTATATGGGTGAACTTTTGCCTAGTTTTGGAAATGTGACTTATTCCGGGGCAGGTGTACTCTCTCCTCTCTCAAACGACCCGAATTATGAAACTGTAGGCACGGGAACAAGGATTTTTATGGGAGGAGCCCAGGGTTATGTTATAGGAAACGGAACTCAGCATTCTCCGTCCTCCGGTTTTGGAACTCTCATGCTTAAAGGTAACCTGAAGGAGATGAACCCTGACTACTTGAGAGCTGCTTCCTTTACCGGATACGGAGCTACTCTTTACATGGGAATCGGAATCCCCATCCCTATCCTTAACGAAAAACTTGCTGCCGCAACTGCAGTCCGTGATGAGGATATTGTAACCACGATTCAGGATTATGCTGTGGGAAGCCGGGACAAGCCGGTTATTAGAAAGGTAAATTATGCTGAACTGAGATCAGGCTCGGTACAGATTAACGGAAAAGATGTGCCCACTTCTTCCCTCTCAAGTTTCAAGAACGCGAGAACGATTGCAAATGAATTAAAGGAATGGGTTAAGGATGGAAAATTCTTTGTCAGCATGCCTGTGGAAAGACTGTGTGCTGAGGGGTTTGCCAAACCTATGAAAGAGACCCAGGCCGTACCTCTGGTAAAAGATGTGATGTCAAGTTTTATTGTGACAATCAAAAGAGATCAAACTGTCCAGGACGCTGCAAAGAAGATCTGGGAAAATTCTTTCAACCATCTGGCTGTGACTTCGGACACTGGCGAACTGGTTGGGATCCTGACCGCCTGGGATATCTCGAAAGCCGTTGCAGAAAACTGCTTTGATTCGGTAGAGAGCGTTATGACGAAAAAGGTGCTTACATGTGCTCCGAACGAGCCCGTGGACCTTGCAGCAAGGCGGCTGGATCGTTACGGTGTATCTGCAATGCCGGTGATCGACGCCCATAGGCAGGTTCTCGGAATAATAACAAGTGACAATATCAGCAAACTTCTTGCAAGGAGGTACTGAACGTGAAAATCAAGATTACCATTCCTACCGACAGAATCCATAACCCTATCATTTCCGAGTCCATAGTCGAAACCGGAATCCTGATTAATATAATGGTTGCAAATATTGACTCGACTTACGGCGAACTGATAGCGGATGTGAATGATCTCAAATTCGATAAAATCAAAAATGCTCTGGAATCAAGAGGAGCTATAGTTTCCATTCTAGATCAGCCTATTCACAGGGATGAGGAAGAATGTATCAATTGTGGAGCCTGTATTTCAGTCTGCCCTATGAATGTGTATTCTTTTGATAACTCCTGGAGTGTCCTGGTAGATGAAAAGAAATGCATACAGTGTGGTGTGTGCATCAAGATGTGTCCGCATGGGGCTTTGAAATTGGGAGAGTGAAGAAAGGGTAGACCGAATTACAACTATTTCCTTGACAATAATCTGTTTATTTCTCCTTCCCTTTTTTAGTTCCCTTTTTTCCTTACTTCTTTTCCTCTTTTCTTTTTCTTTCCCTCTTTTCTTTTTTCCTGGTTTTTTCCATCTTTTTTCTTCTCTTCTTTTCCTCAATTTTTACTTTATTTTTAGTTTTTTTATTTTCTTATCTTCAGTGCTTTTCGTTCCACTTAACTGTATATCCAGGTTTAGATGTGGATACTGATTTCTACTTTGAAACTCCCGTTATTTATACATTGAAACAAATAATTACAATGTATCTTATAGAAAACCGGATAGACATTAAATGAGAAGGTATCAGAACTGAACATTAGCAGTTTCTCAAACACTTTCTCAAAGGTCTCTTCGCTAATTTCCTTTCCCTCTTTTTTATATTTTTGGGGAAAAGTAATTCTAACTTCTATCTACAACGAAAGAGAAAGATGATGACAACAATCCTTACAGTCATTAAATATGGGGTATGTTATGAAGATCCTTGTACTCTACTCAGGCGAACTTGGTAAAAAAGTTATCCAGAACCTGATTAATCCTGGAAATTTCTGCGTATCCTGCGGAGAACTCTGCAACCATTGCAGGCAGGCCAGAAAGTCATATGCGAACCTGATTGTAGGAATTCATGAATTTCCTCAAGACCTGCCCTCGTTTATAGAAGAGCCCGAGCAATACATGCCTCCAAAACTTCCGGAATGCGACCTTATACTTGCTATTGGCATCCACCCAGACCTTCTTATAGCCCTTCCGGACGTTGTGAAGAAAACGAAGGCAAAAGCCGTAATCGCACCTGCTGAAGACTCTAAGAAAACTCCTGCAGGGATACTTGAACAGCTTAAAAAAGAGCTTGAAGCTATTGGAGTTGAGTTTGAAGGTCCAAAGCCTTTTTGTGCTCTTGAAAAAACCGGAAAGCCTGTTATAGATGCATTTGTTGACCTTGGTTTCGGAAAGCCTGTGCTCAGAATTGAAATGAGCCCTGATGGAAAGATGTTTACTGGTGCAGGTGTTCTCAGGGACGCCCCATGCGGCTCTACCTGGTTTGTGGCAAAAAAGCTCGGCTGGACTGACACTGCCGAATATAAGGAAACCATCTCAGGTGCTCATCACTCCTATCCCTGTACTGCCAGCATGGACAAAGACCCTCAACTCGGGGACACTATCCTTCACAAGGCCGGGTATATTATCAGGGAAGCTGTTGAAGATGGAATGGAATGTGCAAAAAAGGAAAAAGCCCGATTGTCTGCAGTGTGCGGGGATGACATCTCAAGTTCTAGCTTCTGAAAGTGGCTACCCTGAGAAATTTTCCAAAAATATTTCTCAAAAATGTCCTGACTAAAAAACCGAAGTCCCTTATCCTGAATCCGATAGAAATTTTATAAACGTGAACTATCGTTTTTCAGCTAATTGAGTTAGAAACCTAATAGAAACCTAATAGAAACCTAATAGAAACCTAATAGAAACCTAATAGAAACCTAATAGAAACCCATTGGTCATCGGTTAAGGAAAAATCGTTATCAATTGCATTGATTTTCATAAAATTTGTTAAATTATTCATCAAATGCAAAACTGGAATCTGATATCGATTTCAATTTAAACACTAAACATTTGGGTTTGAGTTTTTCCGTCGAAATCGAGATCAGCAGCTCAAAATCCTTAACCGAATACAAATGAATAGAAACCTAATAGAAACCTAATAGAAACCTAATAGAAACCGAATACTAACAATCTCAGAAAGCAAGCTTTTAGAAAAAAAACTTTAGAATCGAAATGCAGTTAATTTTGATGGTCTGAGATGTTCCATAATTATTAAGCTAAAAGCATTAAAGGATTGGGATTAAATCCCCAAAATTAACACTTTCTTTTCCCTTTAATGCGTTTAGTTACAATAAATGCACCTGTTGGAGCAGGTACCTGAAGAGTACTTTAGCAGGTGGGACATTTGAGTTTCAGTGTAACAGTTGCACAATCGGTTTTTCCGTCCTTGCCTTTTATACAATATTTGAAGCTGTCAGTGCAAGTACAACATGTTTTAGAACAACATTTAGATGATGCTTTGTAGCAGAATGCGCCGTTACTCTTCACAGTCACTGTACCGCCCAGTTTGGTCTTGATAGTTCCTGTGTTTGTAACTTTAAGGTTGCATCCCTGGTCATTCTTCAGTACAGTATCATAGTTAAAGCAATAAGCAGTGTTTGGACATTTTTTAAGTTGAAACGAATACGTGTCGTTTATTGCATTTGTTGTTTTACAGTTGTTCGTTGTTTTACAGTTGTTACTACATGCGGCTCCTGTCATTGACAGGACAAAAAAGACTAATGTGAAAATACAGATTGCTTTGAACATATTTCGCATTATTTTTCCTCCGTGTTTTTACCTATTACATTTTATTTTCGGGGGGGTCTCATTTTATCTGAGCACACCCATAATCGAAACTCACTAGAAAATATTAAAATATAAACATACTTATTTTTTTAACTGTAAATAAAAATAGAAAAAAAAATTAAAACTTGATAAAGCTTTATTTTAAAAATACAAAAACCATAAAACTTTTAATAACTATAACTGGATTTGATATTGACAAGAATTAATATGTAAGACGTTTGTCAAGTCCATATCTTATAATGCCTTATATTAAATTCCTATGCAAAAAAATATTAACACCTAGAAGTTTCTTTATGTAAACTCGGGATATTAGAGTCTCTTATACTTCTATGGTAGCAAATTATTTTCATTTATTTAAAAGAGGGCCTATTATTCGTGCGTGAAGTTGCGTTTTCCTTTCCGGAATTTTCTCCAATTCCAAAACTCCTCACTTATTCGCCCTTACGAGATTTTACACTTATTTACCTCAAGGTGATGCTTATAGGGTTACATTTCGTTATCTGCTCACTCGTTTATCTGCTTGCCCTGTGAAGTGAAAAATCAATAAAATAAAACTTTATTGCTTAAAGCATAAACTTTAACTGTTTAGGGCATAAATTTTAACTGCTTAAAGCATAAACTTTCACTGCTTAAGGTATTATTTGATTATAATGTCTATTGTAGTTGATTTTACTTCCTGAACGCGTAAAGTCCTCTTAAGTCTCTTATTTTCACCAGGTTGACATGCAGGAGTAGAAAATTGTATGAGTATTTACGTTCAGATATGCCTGTAGCTTGAAAAATAATGTACTCAGGGCCTATCCATTAATATATGAGGTATATGCAACAATTATAAAATAGAAAATCTTGTTTTTAGTTTCAATTAAGAGGTGAACTATGAAGCCAAAGATAGATTCTACGAGTTTTGGTTCGATTACTGTAAACGGAGAGACTTTTAAATATGATATACTTATTCGCCTCAATGGACAGGTAGAAAAAAGAGAGAAAGGACTGTCAAAGGAGCTCTACGGAACTTCCCACAAAATCTCGCTTGATGAAGCAAAGCACATTTATGAGGAAGGGACAGAAAAAATCATTATTGGAACCGGGCAGACAGGATTTGTTAAATTGTCTGAGGAAGCTGAAGATTTCTTTACGAGCAAAAAATGTGGAATAGAACTTTTTCCGACACCCTGGGCAATTGAAAGATGGAATGAACTTGAAGGCAGGATCACTGCCATGTTCCATATAACATGTTAAGTCATATAACTTGTCAGATGTAAACAGATATATGGAGGCCAGGAAAGTATAGATATTTTTAAAAGATTGGTTCCGATTAATATAGTCCTTCCACATTGAGCCCCTCTTCAAGTACAATTTTTTCTTCCTGCACCTTCATATCCTGTTCTGTTGTGTATTTTCTACCTTCTTTTGGTTTGATTTCTTTTATATTTATGTCCATCTGGGGGAATGGAATTTCAATTCCTTCTTTCGTATAAGCGTCAACTATTCCTGTAACAAGGTCATTCTTTACGGTTCCCATTTCTTCTGTTTTTGCCCAGGCCCTGAGCTGCAAATTTATCGAGGAGTTGGCAAGTTCAGTGGTTACGACTGCAGGCTCGGGTTCCTTAAGGACAAGAGGGTGCGTTTTCATTAGATTGAGTGCTATTCCTGTAGCCTTTTCGAGGCTTGAGGAGTAACTTATTCCTATATCAACCGAAACTCTTCTTGTAGGCATCCGTGTCATATTAACAATAGAACTTCCCCAGACAAGCTTGTTCGGAACTGTTATGAGCTGGTTGTCAAGTGTCAGGAGTTCGGTTGACATAATCCCTACGGATTTCACTTTTCCGGTCTGTCCGTTTACGGTTACAGTTTCTCCCATGTCAATAGGCCTGATTGCGGCAACACATACTCCGGCAGTCAAGTTTGTGAAGGTATCCTGCAGGCCAAGTCCGAGAACAATGCCTATTGCTGCAGAAACTCCTAATACATAACTATCCACATCAAAATTCAGACTCTTCAGGAAAATAAGAATAATAATTAAATAAAGGAGGATACTTAAAAAATGGGTAAGAAATTGAACAGTGAGATCCGGAATCCTTGTTTTCTGTAATCCTCTTCTGAAAACATGAATAGCATACTTTGATAAAATGAACCCCATAACGAGCACTATTAATGCAAAAATCAGCCTGGATACCGTTATCTCGGTATATGGAATTACCTGCTTCATTATTGTTTCAAAGCTCATTTTTACCTTCCTTATTTTTACCTTCCTTATTTTTACCTTCCTTATTTTTACCTTCCTTCTTATCTTTGTGGAGAAGCTCAAAAGCAACTCTCATGTAACTTCTCCAGTATAACTTATTAACAGTATTACTTATTAAAAATAGAACTTATAAAGAATAGAACTTATGAAGAATAGGTCTTATGAGAATAGGATTTATAAAGAATAGAACCTATGAAAAGTAGGACTTATTAAAAGTAGATTTATAAAGAGTAGACTTCTAAAATAGAGTGCAGGATTATACTTATTATTTGGCTATCAATATAAAAAGCATTTAATTTCTTTATACATCTGTAGACTCTATCTTTCTTTTATTCTGTCTTTTTAATCCCGGAAAGTCTTTTACAGAATAAATACTTAACATCACAAGTTTCAAAAGTATACAGAATTAATGAAATAAGTTAAATTTTTTATCAAATTCAGGGAAGGTCAAGGTTGAAGTGGATTAAGAAACTGTTCGGAAAAAAAGAAGATTCCAGTGAGGAAAGAGGTCTCAAAGAAATCAATTTTGAAGGCCTTCCCTCATGGCTGGATGCCGTGTCTCAAAAAATATCTTCCCGAGTAGAAAAGGACGTATCTGGCCTTGTAAAAGAACTTGAAGTTTCACTTTTGGCACTCAAGGAAAGTAACTCCAGGCTTGCTGAGGCTAAAGTTGAGGGAGACTTTGATGTCAGGGCTGTAAAGCGAGCGAAGAGTAACAGAGAAAATGTGACAAAACAGGTCGCAACATTGACAGATAAAATCAGGGTGCAGGATAGCAGGGACTTTAGGGTTCTTGAAAGCTTCTATGGAGCATCTACACAGAGCCTTAATGCCTGTCTGGAGCATATGAACCAGAGTTTCAGGTATACCAGAGGTGTTTTTCCGGAAGAATCAAAAGAAGTTAGCGAAAGTCTTGCCAGCCTGGGTAAAGTTTTTAACGAGCTTGGAGAGGTAATTCGGGTAAATAAGAAAGAAATGGATGCCATAGAAGCAGCTCACTCAAGTATGAATAAAGTACAGGGACTTTCTGCCTCAATAACTGCCAAAGAAATGGAACTTGAATCCAGAAATCGGAGAGTTCAGGCTTTGAAGGTTGAAACTTCCGAAGCTAGCCAGGCTCTTGAGGATTTCAGAAAAGGCCCAGTCTGGCAGAGTTTACAGAACCTTCAGACAGAACTTAACGCATCCAGGGAAAAACTCAGGAAAGCCGAGACAGGTTTGAGTTCTCTTGTGCTCCCACTTTCGGGTCATCTCTCAAGAATTAAGAAACTTCACGAAAGCAGCAGGTATACCTTAAAGCCGGAAGTAAAGAAACAGCTTGATATTTGTCTTGAAGCTCCTGTGCGTGTAAATCCTTCTTTTTTCTCGGAACTTCAAATAATATTCGAAGATAATGCCCTGGATATGCAGACCCAGAAAAAAGAAAAAGCTCTATTACAGGTTAAATCTGCAATCTCAAACTTTCCAGAGCGAAAAAAAGAATATCTAGAAGCCCTGAAGGAGTTTGAAGCAAAGAAATCTGAACTCGAAAGCTCGAATACCGGAAAACTGGTTGAACTCGAACATAAGGAATCTGAACTTTTGAGCAGGGTTCGCTCTCTTGAGGAAGATATTGATGACTCTGAAAAGAAGCTGACCTCTTTAAGGGAAGAACTGGAGCACCAAAAGAAAAAACTTCTTTCCAATCTCAGTTTAATCGATAGTGATTTGCGTGTAAACTTCCCAGGTCCTGTCTCGGGAGGACAGCATGAGTTCAGTTAAAGCAAAGTTGTAGCTCCCGAGTTCCTTCTCGGGAGAACGGGTCCGTTTCGCTCACTTCGTTCGCTCAAGCGGATTAATTTATGAACAAAGAAGTTTCTTCCCGAGTTCCTTCTCGGGAGCTTTTCGCTCACTTCTTTCGCTCAAAAGGGCTGAATTAGAGGTAGAAAAGCAGTTATTTCTCAACCTGCTGAATGAGGCTGATTTACCTGCAAACCTTTTAAAAAGGCTTGAGCGAAAACCCCAGTATACGTCCAAAACTGCATTTTTCAGGTCTGCATCTGGAAATAAACTTCCTCATAAGGCTGAACCACTACAAATCCTTCTCCCTTGAAAGCCATCTGGAATGATTCTCCACTGCTTCTTCCAACCAGGGTTTTCAGGGAAATGTCAGTTTTTATCTCAGGTTCCAGGTTTCCTGACCAGGCAACTGTAGCATTGGGGTCAGTAAAGACCGGATGACTTGGGCTTACCCGAAGAGTTAGGGGGTCCTGGTGAGTTGTAATGGCAACCATACCGGTTCCTTCAAGTTTAATGTTAAAAAGCCCTCCTGCCATCATTCCTGAAACACTTTTCATCATTTTTATATTCCAGTTTAGAGAGGTCTCAAAGGCAAGTAGATCGTTACCGTTTACAAAAAGGGAATCGTTATCAAGTTTCAGGACTGATACTTTCTTTCCTTCATCTGCGAGATAGAGCTTTCCTTTGCCCTCGGCTTTTGTAAGGCTAGCTCCCTCACCTGTAAGTGCCTTCTTCACAAAAGTACTTATTCCGTGTTCGAAAACTCCTTCCCTCGTAAAAACTATATCGCCTGTGTATGCGACCATTGACCCTCTTTTTGTCCAGACCATTCCTTCAAGGTTAACCTCAAGAAGGCGTTCACGTTCCAGCTCAAAAATTCCCTGATTCAGATCCTTTTCTTCTGTGCTTTGAATGAAATCCTCTATTGAATAGCGTCCCAAGCTCTCATCTCTTTTTTATATTATATTTTCTTAACTGTTTAATAATTCAATTGTCTATACAGTTATAAAACATTTCTCTCCAATTGCATTATCAAGTTGAAAAAAGAATTTTTCCAGGCTGGTTAGAAAGTTCGAACACTGGGAAAACTGGCTGAACTCAAACATAAGAAAGCTGAACTTCTGGGCAAAATTCACTCGTTTGGAGAGAGTATTGAGGATTCCAAAAAGAAGCTGGCCGCTTTAAGGGAAGAACTTGAACGCCAAAAGGAAAACTTATTACCTGTGTTAGTTTAATCGATATTCATTGGTCATCGGTTCAGGCTTCACTTCCTTCTCCTGTTATTCTATTTTGATCCA
>NZ_LMVP01000005.1 GCF_002287235.1 Methanosarcina spelaei | reverse complement strand
CCGGGGAAGTTTTCCATCCCCGCAGCAAGCTAGCGGGGTATTCGACTGAAATAAATTTCAGGTCAAAAACCGTTTGTAATAGTCATATTATTTGACAATTGTCCATGCAATATGTCCATGTTCAGGAGCATGATGTCCGTCCTTACGTCCACGGAAGTAACGCTCTTCGATATCTTCTGGACTCAGGTCCTCATGGAGACTTAATCCTAAACTTGCAATATCTTCATCCAGAGTTAAGGGATTAAAACCCGTTATTATCTTTTCACCTAGCTTTTGAAAAATTTCCTGCTTTTTTTTCATTATTGGTGAAGACTTTTCGGGAATAAACGCGTCCGAATCAAAGTAATCGAAAATAACTGCACTGCCCTCAGGGGCAATATCGGTGATGGAGCGAAGACTCAGTACCAAAATCCAGTGATGAATGTAAAATTCAAAATCACTGGATTTTGTAAGTGGTCACAATCCGTTTGATACGACATTGGGGTTGAAGTCTTTAGATATCGAATATTGATCTTGATGAAAACCGGATTCTTCTTTCGAATTCAGATTTTCAATCAAGAAATACAAAAATCACTGGATTTTGGAACAGAATCGGAGCGAAGCGTCGAAAATACTTCTTCCCGAGTCAGGTACATGGTAACGCCAAGCCAGCTAAAGAAACTTTTAACACTCGGGTCATAATATGGTGAACGAGTGAGTGCTGTTGCTAAGTTTTCCTTTGTGAAATCCACGGGAATGAAATGTAAGTGTGCTGGATGCTCACATCCTAACTCTGCAAGGCGATGAAGCTTGAGATTTTGTGTAGCCGGATGATCGACCTCAAATACTTCCAAACAATCCATCATCTCTGGACGCCGAAATGCAAAGGTATCCAGCCCTGCTCCAAGAATTACATATTGCTTCACTCCCTGTCTGACAGCTTCCTCCAGGACATCTTCCGTATATCGCGCACGGCTGAGAACACTGGTTGATTTCGTAAAAGATGCAAGGGTAATTGTCTGGTCTGAGGGTGTGACAGTATGCTCAGGATCGTTAAACTGTTTATCCTTACTAAAATGTTGTTTAATCGATAACAGTGCTTCTTGTGGTATCAAATCACAGGCCAGAAAATCGTCAAAGATTTTGGGAGTATCATACATTGAGTGATGAGCACGAATACATGCAGTCATGATTGCAGAAAGGCTAGCTTTGTCCTCTTTCATCCAGTCATCTTCCTTTTTACTGTAGTTCTCAGGATTCTAAATCTGATATTTTAGAAAAGTTTTACTGATTTTTAAGCAATCAAGGTTAAAGGTAAAGATGTTAAGATCTAACCAGCTTTTTAGCTTTATTTCTATCTTTCTAACTTTATTTCCATCTTTCTAACTTTATTTCTATCTTTCTAACTTTATTTCTAGTTTTCTAATTTCATTTGTAACTTTTTAACTCTATTTTTAACCTTTTAACTATATTTATCTCTTATTTTAGTGCTATTTAATCATAACTCAGTTCTCTTCACTTTCACCATTAATAGTGGCCATAATCTCCTTAAAACTTGCTAACGAAGCCTCCATATTCTCGATTATCTCATTTGCAAGAATATCCGGGTCAGGAAGGTTGTCCAGATCAGCCAGGCTTTTGTCTTTGAGCCAGAAGATATCCAGATTGGTTTTATCTCTTGCTACAATTTCATCATAACTAAATTTCCGGAACCTTCCTTCGGGAGATTCTTCACTCCAGGTCTCTTTACGGCTGTAGCGATTTTCAGGGTTGTAGCATTTGATGAAGTCTTCCAGATCCGAATATTTCATCGGGTTTTTTTTCAATGTGTGGTGCACATTTGTGCGGTAATCATAGATCCAGACTTCTTTTGTCCAGGGCTCTTTTGATGCGGGTTTTGCTTCAAAGAAGAGCACGTTTGCCTTTACACCGTTTGCATAGAAAATCCCGGTCGGCAGACGCAGGATTGTGTGCAGGTCTGTGGTTTCAAGGAGTTTTTTGCGGATAATCTCGCCTGCTCCGCCTTCAAACAGGACATTGTCAGGTAATACCACTGCTGCCTGCCCACCGGTTTTGAGGATGGTGTGGATGTGCTGTAAAAAGTTTAGCTGCTTGTTGCTTGTGGTCGTCCAGAAGTCCTGACGGTTGTAAGTGAGATCTTCTTTTTCCTGCTCGCCTTCGTCGTTCGTGAAGGTCATGCTGCTTTTTTTTCCAAACGGCGGATTTGTGAGGATATAATCGTAACGGTAACCGGGATCAGCAATAAGAGCATCGGAGTTTGAGATCATGGGTTCCCCGTCGATTTCCCCTATGTTGTGCAGGAACATATTCATCAGGGCAAGCCGCCTGGTCCCTGCGACGATTTCGTTCCCGCCAAATGTTTTGTTTTTCAGGAAGCGGCTCTGCTCCCTGTCCAGCCGGTAATGTGAGGTAAGGAAATCATAAGCTGCTAAAAAGAACCCGCCTGTGCCACAGCAGGGATCTCCGATTGTTTTCAGGGGCTCAGGCCTGAGACACTGGACCATAACCTTAATTAGCGGCCGTGGGGTGAAATACTGGCCTGCTCCGCTTTTCGTATCCTCTGCGTTCTTTTGCAGGAGCCCTTCGTAGATCTCTCCTTTTGTATCCACACCCATCATGACCCAGCTTTCTTTGTCGATCATGTCAATGATCTTGTACAGCATTGCAGGATCGCTGACCTTGTTCTGGGCTTTGAGAAAAATCTGCCCGAGCATCCCTGGTTTTTGACCAAGTTCTTCCAGCAGTTCCCTGTAGAGAGTATCGAGTTCGGCTCCACGCTGCTGTTTCAATTTGTCCCAGGTATATTCCTCAGGAATGCCGATATTTCTGTTGTACGGCGGCTTACTGAATTCTTCAGCCATTTTCAGAAATATGAGATAAGTCAACTGTTCCAGATAATCGCCGTAGCTCACGCCCCCGTCCCTCAGGACGTTGCAAAAGCTCCAGACTTTGGAAACGATGGATGAGGTGTTTTCAGACATGGTTTGGATCCTTTAGATAAGAATAATATTTTTGGTTAGGGCTTGTTGGTTTTTCAGGGATTGTGAGTAAGAGTTTTCCTTCCCGAATGAGCGGGTTCAGAATCTCCAGCCTGAAGTATTCTCTGTCCTTCAACCCCATAAACTCTTGAATTTCAACTCTACTTCTTGGTTCAATGCAATATTCCAGTAATGCAGTGATTTTATTTGTCACATTTTTTTGAGTAGCTTGCGGGGTACCTTGCGGGGTAGCTTGAGGGGTCAACCCTTAACAATTACGATAATCTACTTAGTTGCTCAGATTTCATGCATTCAAATTCATTTTTTCTTTCAGCTCTTGGGTCAGGAAATATCCCCCTGTTCTTGGTGCACCTTGAAATTTGACCAATTTATTTAATTTTTGAATATCTCTTTTAATGGTAATTTTAGATACCCCTAATTTATTTGCCAATTCGTGTGAATTCAAACCCGGGTTTTTGTAGAGCAACAAAATGAGTTTTGCCATTCTCTGTTTTACAGTATCATTTACAGTATCATTTACGGTATCATTTACGGTATCATTTACAGTATCATTTAACCGGTTAGTGATATCCCTTGCTCCCTCAATTTTCTCTCTCGCGACAGGAATGATCATCTTGAAAACATTTCCTTCAATAAACTGAGGGACGCCATCGTCAGCATATTCTTTGATAAATCGATTTACATTTAGAATCCCTGAACCCAGTTCGTCTACTCTTCCGAGTTGCATGAAGAATTTAATAATAATGGGGTTTTTTGGGAATGGAGCAAAATGAGCTGGATCGAGAGGGCCTTCTCCATGTGGATTACTGGCGTTTTCAGTTTCAACTCTATCTGAGTAAATTATAAATGTGCAGGGGTGACCATTCATATACTCTCTATGGACTATCAGATTTGCAATTACTTCTCTGAATATTATGTTCCGAAGGCTTACTCTCTGATCCCCTTCCATGTAAAATTTGTCAGGCAAGTGTTTGCCAACGAAGGCCATTAATTGTTCATAGGCTTCTATCAGGTTGGTCTGGATGTATTCTCTGTCATCGTAACGGTAAGTGTCTTCAATACGGACCAGAGCATCAATTTTAAAAAAAGGAATCAACTGCTGGATAACTTCATCCTTTCCCAGCAGCAAAGCTGCTGCAAGGGTATAGCCTTCCTGTGTACTGTTGATATCCCGTTTCCATAACCCTGCTTTTTCTAACATTTGTTGATCTGTAAGAGCCAACCAGGGATGATTGGGATTGTTACTTCGTATCAGATTTCTGATTTTTGGGAACAGGTCGGCTTTGAAATCTTCAAAGCGTAGTCCGGGATAAATAATACCTTCTGTGTAATGCGTTCTTTTACGGTTATATATCTCTGCTATCTGTTGCGGTTGCGTGACTCTGAAATCTCCGTCATTGCTGCGGTTAAACACTATGCCGGCGGTTTTGTGTACCTGTGAGCTGGAAGGTATCTGGATATGGATTAGCAATTTGCTGTCTATGTCGTATGTTTGCGGAAATAATATGAATGGAGGGTCCAATTTCTGTGGGTTATTTGAAAGGTTGACAAGATTGCTAACCATAGTTTCCATTTTTGTATGGTCAACTCCAAGCACGGTACCATTGTCATTAACTCCTAAAATTATGTCTCCTCCATCACAATTGAGCATGGCACAGATTGTTTCAAATAAATTTCCGGGCAAAGCTATCCGTGCTTCTTTAAACTCAAGACGAATACCTTCTTTTTCTTTAAGCAGTCTTTTCAATCTTTCAAGACTCATGTTTTCTCACTTATTCCCGTTTTTTGCCCTTTCAGCCTTTATTCTCTCTAACAAAACCTCAGCAGACTCCCAATCCTCTGCTCTTCGAACTTCTGCCAGCTCTTTTTCATTAAGCAACTTCCCCTCAAACGCTTTTTTCAAAATACTCTGCCGCAGTGCTTCGGCTTTTTCCAGATTCATTTCAATGTCCTGCTCCATCTTATCGCAGACTGAAAGGCGAGTTTCTATTTCCTGAACAATAGCTTGTTGTTCTTCCATAGAAATAAGAGGAAAGGGTATCTCACGACAGGTTGAGACCTTTACATTAAACTGTCCAGCAGTAGCTTTGGATGTGTTTTCTAGCCATTGAATTGTTTTAGGGTTTTGAAGATAATATGAAATGATTTTTGTTGTTACCCAGTCATTGGGTCTAAATAAAACAATAGCTTGGTTAATATTCCATTCCGGAAATTGTCTACTTACAATGGATATTTTCCCCAAAGGAGGTCCTACAATGTTTATAAGAACATCTCCTGGATAGGTAATTGATCTCGCAAGTTCTTTTTGATGAATTATTTTTGGAATAAAAGTCGGATCTTTTTGGAAATTAAGTGATCCATCGAAATTCAAGTTATACACTTTGATAAAAGGGATTTCTCCTGATCCTGATGAAAGAAAATTAGCTTTTGGTGTGTAACCATTATTTATCGGGTCAATGATTTCAGCAGTTTTAACCCATTTCCATCCATCTGGTATTGTTGACAACTCTGCCAATTCGTCCTTAGTGAAAGGTTTAACAGTTTTCTGTTTTTTGCCAATAGCCTTTGTAGCGTCTTCTCTTTCCTTACTTATTTGCTCCAGCAAATCCTTTGCATCTGGCAAATCAGTCTGCTGCTCCCGCCATTTTTTGGTAAGTTCACCTTCAAAAGCTTTCTTCAGCACCGCCTGCCGATAAACTTTAAGTTGTTCCTGTGCCAGTTTGAGATTAGAAATGCCGTTGTCCAGTTCGCTGAAGAGTTGCTCGATTTTTGAGACTATGGCGCGTTGTTCGGAGAGTGGAGCAAAAGGGATTTTTTCACTCTTTAAAACTGCACCTGAAATAGCCTTAAATGTAGTACCGGTTCCTTTTTCATCTAACTCATTTTCAATTAATCTCAAAAAGTAGAACACATACTTGTTGCAATCAGGGTAACGAATAGCTGCTAATCCTCTACCAATGCAACACTTTTGGTTAGCAATATTTGTTGCTCCAACGGGGGCTCTAACCGAAATTAGAATATCATTTGATTCAGCGATCTTCTTTGGCTCTGAACACCATTTTGAAACAATGGGGTACAGTTCAGTAAACTCTGCTTTCCCTTGAAAGAATGGAAATCCAATACCGTTTTCATTGTAAGTTGAAGATGGTGGTGATTGTCCCATTATAATTTCAGCTACTTGACTTAATTCAGTTTTTGTCCATCCAACTTTTTCTTCCACGATCATGCTATTTTTCAGCAACCCTTCAGGCAGTTCTGGCATCTTCGGAAATACATCTTCATCGAAAAGCTTAGTTTGTTTTCGTATTTTGCTGAAGTTTTTATTGGAATCTAAATTGTTGAGATATTCGTTATCTGGTTCCAGCAGCACCATATCCTGATTTTTTATTCTTGGACTACTGTTGATGCTTCGACTTTCAAAATAATCCATAGGTATATAACAGTAAGATTGTGGTGGTCTAAAGTCCTTTTTTAATTTGTAGGGATTAATTGGCTCAGAAAATTCATTAAGATTGATTATTTCTATTGCATAACCAATATCTGAATTTTTGAAATATTCAAAAAAGTCATTTTCAGGGATTCCTCCGTGTTTCTGGCATTTATTCCAGAGTTTTTGAGGAGAATCAGCAATGATTCTGGCAATCTCGAATGATGCAACTATTTTTTTGACAGGGGAACTCGAATAAATGAATACTTTACCTATATCCTTTTTCTTAAATATGGATTTTCTAAATTCGAATTTCTTTTTACCAGCTAGAATTTCATCAACATACTTTGGTTTTATTGACAGTAAAACGTTCATCGAGTTTGCCACCAGTTTTTAGGGTTAGATATTGTTCATGGTTTATTTCGGTTATCGATTGTGGGGCACTTTTCAAAATATCATTTTCGATGAGATAACTCAGATTCAACGGATTTGGCAAGTATAAGTGATGCTTGAAACGGATTACAAAAACTGATTTTTCTGCCCATTTTTTAAGTTCTTCTTCAGAATATACACTTCTTTTACCTACTATCCTTTTAAGTTCATCTAAATTACTAGTTCTTATTGGTTCCTGATCAATTATTCCGAGAGAAGTTATCGCTTTTTGATCATGTGAACGATAAAACAGAATTATGTCTCCGAGTCCCAATCTTGAAGAAAATCGTGATGAAAGGTATGCCTTTTTTATTGCATTGCCAGGAATATTGATTTCAAAATAATCTGTCAATTTCATTTGCCTTCTTTTGTATTCAGGAAATAGAATATCATGAAATTCTGGAAGAATTGGGATCACAAATTTATTAACACTTTCACTATCTTTAAAGCAAGGATAGTATTTTCTAGCAATTTCTAATGACCGTAATTCAGTAGTATCCGGGATAAATTTCTTTATATATACCAGTTCATCATTCTTTGCCAGCTCTCCTACTTTTTCAAAACCAAAGTTCTCAATGAGATGAACTAAGGTGTCATCTTCAGTTTCAAAATGAGTTAAGTAAATTTCAAAAATCTGATTATTTATACAATACTGAAAAGCTATTTTGAGGAAGAGTTCACCAATTTTAGAACCTGAAAAATCGACCTTTAATGTTGTAATTTTAACTCTTTTTGTGGCAGGAATGGGATCATGTGTTTCAATAACTTCATTTTCTTCTTTTAGCATGAGAAAAGCTTTAACTTTGTCATCCATTTCATAAGTGTAACATTCACGACTTTCTTTGATGCACTTATTATACCATTTTTTAAAATTCGCATCTCCATAATCTGATTTCAGTGAGTCAAAAAACGGTTGAGTAATATCAATTTCGTGAGCATAACATTTCCTTAATAAACTATGATTAGGGGAAAAACGTTGATATAGGGCAGTAAAATAATTGAGAGCTGATTCTATTGAAAACACTCTATCATCAAGATTCAGTAAATTAGCTTTTTTTCCAATTCCTTTATCTTCTGTTATGAGAAAATCTACAAGGTTTTTCTTAAGTGAAAAAAGAATTTCGTTGTCACTTACATCATGTGAATTTACTGGAATGCCTACTAAAGATGTAAATTCATCATCTGGAGTAGGGGGTGAAGGAAGCCGGGGATAACCACGAAGCTTCGATATAGTTATTCTCCTTCTTTCAACATTATTATCATTTTCGATATCCTTCAAAGAAGCAGGATGGATAAACTCCTGATGACCATGTTCTCGGATTATTGTCAATAATGCTTGAAGATTAGGAGAAAGCTCTTTTGGATCTTGAATATGAATTAAAATATTTGTATCATATAGAAGTTTCATAATTCCTAATCAACCCCATTCATGAAAACACTGCATAAATTTATGTGGTTTTGATCAATATAAATCTATTTCACTTTAACCGCAAAACAGTACATTTTAATTGAATATTATACATTTGTATTCAAGCTGCTAGAGTCTTATTTTACTATATATCCAAACTTTTTTCCCAACTTTTCACCTAACCATCACCCAACTTTTCTCCGAACTTTTCTCCAAACCTTCTCACGCCGCCAGAGCCTCATTCAATTCTGTATTCAAACTTTTCACCGAACTTTTCACCGAACTTTTCTCCGAACCTTCACCGAACTTTTCACCCAATTTTCCACCCAATTTTCGCCCATTCTACTCGAAATCCTTTTATTTATACGTACCAAGTATTATTAAAATTTGTAATGTAATTTCTGAATAAAAAATTAATCTAATTGTTTCAGTTTCAAAATAATTAACTAATCCTTTTAGTACTTCCGGAAGAATTATTATGAAAAAAACACTGGGTAGTCATATTTTCGAGGATGTCCCAATCACGTCGATGGCTGTTGTTTTGACATTATTTGCCATTTTTCAATTGCAACACCGCTCAGTATTTCCTGATGATTGGTTTCCTTCTCAATTTGCAATTTCATCTTTCATGATTCTCTTTTGTGTGTGGATTTTAAGTGAAATTATAAACTTTCTTTTTAGCAGGAAGAATTCTCAGACGACAAATAAGGATAAAGGTTCTTGTTGGATCATTATAGCGATGGCCTGGTCAGTACTCTTTATTGCTTTTACGTTACGTGGTTTTGGGATAGGAATATTCGGCGGAAGTTTGCAATACGCAGGACTTGTTTTGCTTGCGGTCGGTACTATACTCCGCGAATGGTCAATCTGGGTTCTTGGAAAGCATTTTACCGGGCAGGTACAGGTTCGTGAAAAAGCAAAGCTCGTAACAAATGGACCATACAGATATATCCGACACCCATCCTATACTGGAGGTATGCTGTCCCTAATAGGGATTACTCTAGCGGTTGGAACCTGGTTTGGAGCGCTTGTTGCATTCGTTTTAAGCTTAATCGCATATCAATACCGCATATATATTGAAGAAGAGGCATTGCAAGAAGCTTTTGGTTCAGAATATGAGGAGTACAGAAATAGAACATATAAGCTATTTCCAGGTTTTTGAAGAGAACACCTGAGTAGTTACTTACTTATATTTCACGCCGCCAGAGCCTCATTCAATTCACTGATAACCATATTCATCTCATCCCCGAAAAGCTGGTACATTCTGCCGCGCCCGCCAAGAGCATCAAAGGGGGTGTAATCAAGGTCGTCGATTTCCAGATGGAAGCTGGTTGCAACATAATCTTTAATCATACGGAGCCAGTTCATCTGGTCTTCATTAAATTTCAGGGTTCCGGCCTGTTTTTTAAACACCCATTCCTGAAAGTTCCGGTTCACGGTCTGGTCGTAGGCCGTCAGCACAGGGTCGATTTCGGTTATCCTTCGGATCAGAGAAACCAGAGCAGTCAGTTCTTTTTTCGGAGAATTGCCGTTTACCTTTTCCAGCTGCTCGTAAGCCTGCCAGACCCTCAAAGGAGCGAAATGGGGTTTTTCCAGCCTTAGTTTTTCCATTACTTCCTTTAACATCGCATAGGTAACTTCCCTGCGCCTGTAGGGTTGGTTATAAAAAATTCCAAGCGCTGTAAGCTCATCTTTATTAGCTTCAAGATACGCCTTAAAGTCATTAACCAGCTCATCTGCTCTGATCACTGCGTCTTTGTCCCATTCCGCTCTGAGAACCGTGTCCGTGTTCAAAGTATCAATAATCTGCTCATGAACTCTGCGAACATTTTCAATATACTCGTTCAGCTTGCCGGAAAAAGTCGATCTTGCGACATCAATCAGGTTTTCCTGCGCCTTTTTCCTTGCATCGGCTTCCAAAATCTCCGGTTGACTTCGTTTAACCTCAGAAGCTTTGAGCTCAATGATGTCATGATTATACGCATTGAGAAGGTCCTTAACAGTCTGATTGATCGTTTTTCCATTCGCTTTCTCCGCAAAAGTTGCTCTTTCAGCTTCATTTATCTGCCTGTCCAGTCTTGCAAGCCGATTAGCCAGAGAAATATAAAGGTCTTCGTCCTGAGCCCCAAAAGTTACTGCTGCCAGCAGGTCTTTAAGCGATGTACTTTTCTTACGTTCCAGAGGTCGGCTGTCGGTTTTCAAAGAATTTGTAACTTCAACGGCATCCACAATTACAAAATGCGTCTTGGCCGAAACAGCCGATGGTGTTACTTTTCTCAGGTCATCGTATCCCAGAGTTCGTGTACCTCGCCCTATCATCTGCTCAAAATAATTCTTGCTTTTTACGTCTCTTATAAACAACAGACATTCCAGAGGCTTAACATCCGTTCCAGTGGCAATCATATCTACTGTGACCGCTATTCTGAGACGGGGACCGTTGCGAAGCTCCGATAATATTGATTTTGGGTCTTCTTCTGCTTTGTACGTGATTTTCTTGCAAAACGCATTGCCTTCCCCAAACTCTTCCCGTACGATATTGATGATATCATCGGCATGGCTGTCGTTTTTAGCGAAAATAAGCGTTTTTGGGACTTCCTCTCTTCCAGGGAAAATCTCAGGTAGTTTTTCTTTGAATGCCCGTATCACGTGGCGTATCTGGCTGGGATTGACCACGTCCCTGTCCAGCTTGTTGGCAGTATAGGTGAAATCTTCATCCAGTTGTTCCCAGCGTTTTTTACGGGTGAGTTTCTCTCGTTTGTCAACAAACTCCTGCGCATTTATTTTTGCCCCGTTTTTACTGATTTCAGTCTCAATAGTGTAAACATCATAACCGACATTTACGCCATCAGCCACTGCGTCTTCATGGCTGTATTCACTCACCACGTTCTCATTGAAAAACCCGAAGGTGCGTTTATCCGGCGTTGCTGTTAAACCTATTAAAAAAGCATCGAAATAATCCAGCACTTGCTGCCACAGGTTGTATATTGAACGGTGGCACTCATCTATAACTACAAAATCGAACTCTTCAATGGGAACTTTCTCATTATATACTACAGGAAGCGGTTCCTTTGGCTGCCAGCCTCTCTCGGCTGGATTTTCTTCTTCTACTTTTTCGTCCAGATCCTCGCCTTTTAAGATAGAGTAAAGCCTCTGAATTGTGGAAATACATACCTGGCTGTCCGATGTAATATAACTGGAACGTAAGCGCTGCACATTATAGAGCTCGGTAAACTTGCGGTTATCGTCATTCGGGGTATAAGCTTTGAATTCCTGTTCAGCCTGTTCACCGAGGTTTTTAGTATCAACAAGGAATAGCACCTTTTTTGCATCGGCAAACTTCAGCAATCGGTAAATAAAAGTTATGGCAGTATAAGTTTTTCCCGAACCTGTTGCCATCTGGATAAGAGCCCTTGGGCGGTTGTCCTTAAAGGACTTTTCAAGATTTGAAATTGCTGTAATCTGGCAGTCTCGCAGTCCGTCTGTCTTCAATTCGTGGAGATCCAGTAGCCTTTCTCTCAAAGGTTTCTTTTTAAGATACTCCTCAAAAGTTTCAGGTTTGTAAAAAGAAAAAACAGGCTTTGATCTTGGTTTTGGGTCACGAAAGTCTGTGAACCGAGTAAGTTCCCCTGTACTCTCATACACAAAGGGCAATGGATCGTTTTTCAGGTACTTCAATTTGCTCGTAGCGTATCTTGAGGATTGCTCTTCAACTATGTTTAATCGATGACCTTCTTCGTCCTTTTTTGCTTCAATAATTCCAACAGGTTTTTTATTAACAAATAATACATAATCAGCAGGTCCGACGTCAGTTAAATACTCCTTAACTGCAATACCCCTGGAAACACTCCAGTCAATTTTGCTCTTTTCCTGCACTGTCCATCCAGAAGCGTTTAATTTTCTGTCAATACCATTTCTTGCTTTTTGCTCTGGATTCTGATTATAACTCATAGGCTTTTACCCGTTTAGGTTGATTATCGTCTTGAGATAAGTTATTGAAAACCGTGAGGTACAGAAATTTCCATATCCATCAAAGAAATACAGGAATTTTTCAAAGCTGATTAATAACTTACACGCATTCCTTTAAATTGTTTTTTATTCAATACTTCTCAATAGATGCAATGAATGAAATGGTAGCAAATAACAAAAAAAGAGTAGTTGAAGCTAAAACAATCAGGCGTGATTTTCTTATATGATTATAATCTTGTCCTTTACAGTACTTTAACAAAAATAGACTGAATGAGTTAGTTATATAAAGGATCTATAAGCTTTTCATTTTATTCTGCTCTCCATAAAAACACTTAAATTCTAATAGAGAAAATAGTTCGATTTGTAGTGCAATTTGCCGTAGTTTTTACTGCTGGCCTATGCAGATTTAAGTAGAACAGTAAAAAATCCAGAGATCAATAATATAAATTAGAGTGTTTTTATTTTTTGAAAAACATAAATTATGGGCAGTATTTCCTAGCACTGGTACGAGAAAAAACTGAAAAGCCAGAATTATTATTAGACAAAGATTTGAAATATGCTTGTCTTAACAAAACAATTATGGTAAACCTGTCTATGTGCGTATCTTCATAAACGATAAAGTACAATAGTAGTTTGGGGTAATAAACATGACTAAATTAATGAAAATTGTGGGCTATATTTTAGCAGCGATAGGACTTGCATATGTTGTAAAACACATCATGCACTGTAAAGAACGTTGCTGTTTCTCTGGTTGGCACAAAACAAAAACAGAAGATGAGAAATCAACTGATTCAACTGTATCACATAAAATAAAAGTGGAGGATGAAACATCAACCGGTTCAACTGTACCGCATGAAACAGAAGCAGAGGATGAAAAAAGAACTGGTTCAAGGTATGGTTCTAACCCGATCAATTATTAAACCCGGCAGAATAACAACTGCACCCGTAGCTTTTTTGTAAAAAAGCTTGATTACAACCTTTTTGTAAAAAAGCTTGACTACAACCTTTTTGTAAAAAAGCTTGACTAAAAATCCTACAACGATGTATAGAATGTTTTGCCACAAGTTTTGCAAACGCTTGTGGCAAAACCCTACCCTACTTTCAGCAGTAAACTTTCGTAAACTCCTATTTTCTTTCTATCGTTTTTCACTTAAATGTGGATTTATTGGACTTTTACGCAGTAGGCAAAAGTATCTATGTAGTGTATTTAGAGACAATAAAACAATATCAATCAGTTTTCACAATTTTCTGTATAGTCTAAACTAATCAGATCTGTCCAAAAAACGCTATCAGGAAAAATCACTGATTTGTTTTTCGTAGAAAAACTCCTCTAGTTTGTCCTATTTATAGTAATCTCACGGTCCATAACGGCTATAACCTATACACTAAATAAAGTCTTGGATAAGTCAAGACTGGTCGATGCAAATGCTTAAATTTTGTTATTACGTACGAAGAATATCATATTTTTTGGGAAAAGCTTAGTCTCTTTACTTGAAGTTTTTTGCGTAATTATTTTAAAATAACATGAAAGTTAATGTGTTACTTTAATTTAGCACTTACAATCTACGTTACTAACATTTTATGGACACTCACTGTTAAACATTTACTGTTAATATCTACTATTAACATCTACTGTTAACATTTACTACCAACATTTTATGAACGTTCACTGTTTACATTTACTACTAACATTTACTGCTAAGATTTACTATTAACCCACCAGGTTTTTCCAGGCTGAACTGTCCGTTTTTCAAATAGAGAAACAAACCGAAAGTCTGGATTCTAGGGAAACAAATTTTAGTCACATGTTTACACTTATAACAAGAAAGAAAAGGGAGAAGTTTACTCATGCAGTTGAAATTGGAACATTTTAACATAAAAATAGGGCAGCACAAGGTGTTATTAAGTATTGCCGACGCAAAGGAACTTGGGGTTAATCCGGGGGATAGGGTCCGTATTCGTGGGCATGAGAGCATTTCTGCAATTGTTGATACAACGGATGATATGGTTCCTCCAGGCACACTGGGAGTTTTTTTTGAGGTATATGAGCACTTTCAGGATTGGGATAAGCCAGTCGAAGTTGTTCCTGCATTCCGTTCAAAATCCGCATCCGTGATCAAAAAAATGATGGATAAAAGACCCGTTGCGCAGGATGAAATTAAGATACTCGTAAATGATATCGTAGAAGAAAACCTCAGTGAGATCGAACTCTCGGCTTTTATAACATCTTCCTATATTCACGGAATGACCGATGATGAGGTTGAATGGCTTACAAAGGCCATGATTGAAAGTGGAGACACGATCGAATTTGATACTCACCCTATAATGGACAAACACTCGATAGGAGGAGTGCCCGGAAATAAAATCTCTCTCCTTGTTGTTCCTATTATCGCTGCAAATGGGCTTCTCATTCCAAAGACGAGTTCGAGGGCGATTACAGGAGCAGGTGGAACTGCCGACCTTATGGAAGTACTTTCCCCGGTAGAATTCAGTTCTCAGGAAGTCAAAGAGATAACCGAAAAAGTAGGAGGTGCGCTTGTCTGGGGTGGAGCTACAAATATCGCACCTGCAGATGACAAGCTCATAAGAGTTGAATATCCTCTCTCCATTGACCCTTACTATCAGATGCTTGCCTCGATTATGGCAAAAAAAGGAGCTATTGGGGCCGACAATGTGGTAATGGACATCCCTGTAGGGCCAAGCACAAAAGTTCCAACTGTTCAGGAAGGACAAAAACTTGCAAGAGACTTGATTAACCTCGGGCACAGGCTTGGAATGAATGTTGAGTGCGCAATCACTTATGGTTCGTCTCCCATTGGAAGAAAAGTAGGGCCCTCGCTAGAAGTTAGGGAAGCTCTGAAGGTGCTGGAAAGTATGGAAGGTCCAAACAGCCTCATTGAAAAGAGTGCCTCTCTTGCGGGTATCTTGCTTGAGATGGGAGGCGCTGCTCCAAGAGATCATGGAAAAGAAGTTGCACTGGAAACTCTAAGGAGTGGGAAAGCCCTTGAGAAAATGAAACAGATTATTGAGGCCCAGGGCGGCGATCCGAATATTACATCGGGTGACATCCAGGTAGGGCAATATACTGCCGACATTCTCGCTTCTGCGGACGGATACGTCATCGAGTTTGACAATAAGTGGATAATTGAGATTGCCAGGCTTGCAGGAGCTCCTAATGATAAAGGAGCTGGGGTTGCAATTCATAAGAAAATGGGAGAGTCTGTTAAGAACGGAGACCCTATTCTTACAATTTATGCTGAAAAAGAGTTCAAGCTTGATACTGCATTGACAACGGCCCAGAGAACAAACCCGATAATTGTTGAAGGTATGCTTCTTAAGAGAATTCCTGGAACTTATGGGTTCCAGTAATTTTCTCTCTTTTTTTAGTGAAATCCTTTAATACCTTGCAGGTTTTTAGCACGAGCATGAAAAAAATTGTTTTGCTGCGCCTGGGGCACCGCCCTGAGAGGGATAAAAGAATCACAACCCACGTGGGCTTAACTGCCCGGCTGCTCGGTGCAGAAGGTATGCTCCTTGCCTCGAATGATCCAGGAATAGTAGAAACTCTTGAGGATGTTGTCAGGCGCTGGGGCGGAGATTTCTATATTAAGAACAATGTCAATTATAAGCAGGAAATCAAGGAATGGAAAGCTGCCGGTGGAAAAGTTTGCCACCTTTCAATGTATGGAGTTAATCTTCCCGATGTCACGGACGAGCTTAAAAGTTGTGACAGGCTTATGATCGTCGTAGGAGCAGAAAAAGTTCCTCCGGAAATTTATCAGCTTGCGGACTGGAATGTTGCAGTTGGAAGCCAGCCCCATTCCGAGGTTGCAGCAGTCGCAATCACTATGGACAGGATTGCAGATGACGAACCGCTGGAAAGGGAATTCCCAAATGCCGAGCTGACAATTGTGCCAGCAGAAAGAGGTAAACAGGTTATAGAAAATTCCAGGGATTAAGTCTATTCCCTTTTAACTTTTCTTTATAGCCTGTGTCCTCTTTATCAGGCCCTTTGCTTTTCAGGACTTTTGCTTTTCAGGACCTTTACTTTTCAGGACTTCTGCTTTTAGCTTTAATTTTTGATTTTCAAATTTTTGTATCCTCTTCAAATTGAGTGGAAAGCTCTCAATTTCTGCTTATTGAGCTTTTTTCTCCGATTAATTGAGCCAGAGATGGCATCCCAAATGTACCGCCAACTCTATCACATATGTACTGATATGCACTTACACCCAGTTTCTTTGCTGTCTGAACAATCGTCATAAATGTGTCATTTGCTTTTGTTCCTTCCTCTGTTATGGTTTGAAGGCTCACATCTCTTTTTCTGACTTTTGCTCTCGCCGCTAGTTCCGCTGCATTGTTATGCAGCGGAACCTCTGGCAAGACCAGGACCTTTAACAGCTGTTCCTTGTTCTCTTTTGTCTTAGCGATTCTTTCATCCAGCTGTTCATATCCTGTTTTGGTAGAAAACAACTGATCAAACTTAACGGATAATTGCTCCGCTACCTCTGAATCTGGTTTTATTCTAAACTTAGAAAGCTCACCATAAAAGTTCCAGTAACTGTTCAGAAAAGCTTTCAGCTTTTCTTTATGATACGGAACTATTGGCCTTAATTTCTTGTAGTTTCTACCGTCATGAATCCAACAAAGAGCATGGTGATATGCAATTTGCCTGAACTGACGTGCATCATCACTTAAAAGTGTGGTAACCACAGGTATGTCTTTACTTTGATGATAGGCCGCAATTGCACAGGCTTCAAGGACTTTCTTCTTAGTAGTTTTATATCCATTAAGTGAGAAAACACAATCCAGTTTTCGACGCATTTCTTCGTCACTGAATATTTTGTTTTTAAAAGACGAGAGTTTTTCCATCCAACTTTGGGAAACATTAAACGTTTTCATCAGATTATATGCTTCATCAGTAAAGCAGTATGTTTTTTCTTTTCCACATAAAAGCACGTCTAAAACATTTTCTCTATTTTTATTGGGAACTGTAAAATAAGCAGTATAATAAGGATTACAAAGAATTTGAGTATAATAATTGACACCATTGACTCTTGCACCTGTATCATCAATCTGCTGATAAGG
>NZ_LMVP01000004.1 GCF_002287235.1 Methanosarcina spelaei | reverse complement strand
CAAGTACGGTTCCTAGGGGAGAAAGGAGGAGCAATCCTCCCGACTTACCCAACAAAGAGAGGAAAGTCCTTTAATACCTTCATGCCAAAAATTCTGTACAAATACTAAATTTAATTCATACCATTTATATATTTTTTCTTTTTACAAACTAAATAAACATTATCGCTCAGTTAATTAGTACTTTAGATACATTAGGAATAGAAAGTATGGAAAATATCGTTGAAGCTGATTCAAAATTCAAAACCATTCCTCTGAAGCCCATATTCTGAATAGTTAATTGGGCTTCAGATTATGGAGAACAGTTCTGAAACTTTATCAATTTTTGAGAAACAATTGGTTTTGGAAAGAGCTCTTGAACCGTAATATTCCCGATTTCAAGAATTTCCCTCCAAATATTAATTGCAAAGATTAAAATTCAGGATGAGCCCTAAATCTTACAGATAAAATACCTAAGAGATGAAATATAATGACCGGCGCAAAAGTACTTCTTATGATGGGATGTCCCGAGGTCCCAATTCAAACCAGCATCGCTCTGTATCTTTCCAATAAGCTGAATAAATCAGGATTTGACGTAACTGTTGCTGGGAATGATGCCGTAATCAAGCTTTTAAAAGTTTCTGATTTTGACGGTTATTATGTAAAAAAAATGGTTAATCTCGATAAAACCCTGGAGGATATTATTGAGAAAAGATTAGATTTCGATATATGCTTTGCCTTTATGCATAACGATTCCGGAATGACTTTTGCAACGACAATGAGTGCCATTTCTCAGGCCAAAATGTACTCTGTAATTTTTGGCAAGAACGCGGAAGCTCTGGAAGAAGCCATCGAGTTCGACTGTGTGAAAATAGTTGCAAAAGATGTTCACAATCCCACCCGGCTCAAGAATAAGCTGGATACGGTAATGGAGGAGATGGTCAAATGAGCTGTATCGAACAGATGAAGTATGAAATCCTTCTGGAAAGGATAAGCTTCAAGGAAGCCAGAGAGTACATTGAGAAAAACTCGGATGAGGTTTACTACGTATCTCCCGGATACAAAATCTTTAAAGATTACTATATAATAGGAATACCGCCCATTGCCGTGGGAACAAAGGGCAATGCTCTGGTTTTTCCCTATACAAAGCCCTGCCATGGGAGCTTTGTCCTGAGCATAGAAGATGAAGACAGCATAAAAGAGATAAATCGGCTCAGAGAGACGGGAAAAGGAAAGGTGACTGCTTCAGTGAAGAAAGGTAAATCTCCTGAAAGTTCCAGGGCACCTTTAACCAGCTATGGGGATATGTGGAAACAGTGAAGTCTAAGAAGCTGGCCTTAATCAAGATGACAGAAAGGATTTGAAAATAGAGAAAAGAGTAGAAGATTTCAACATAGAAAAATAGAATTTTCCTCTTATTTTTCTCTCACTTTTCTCTAAGCCTTCATAATCGTATTTTTTCTTTTCACTCTATTACCAGGTCTTTGATCCTGATACCACTTTCTACAATTTTTCCTACAATTTTTCCACCGGTAATTTCTGCAGCTTTTGCAGCATCTTTTTCCGGCAAGATAACAAGAAAGCCCATACCCATATTGAAAGTTCTGTACATCTCAAGATCTTCGACTCCCCCTTCTTTCTGCAAGAATTTGAAGATTTCCTGGGGTTCAAGGGGATCGTAAAAATCAAAACCGAGTTTTGTCACTCTTCTAAGTTTCAAAAGTCCGCTACCTGTTATATGGGCAAGCCCATGGACTTCACATGCCTTCAGCACATCAAGAATCTCAATATAAATTCTTGTTGGAGTCAGGAGATCGTCTCCGATCGTTTTTGAACTGTCATAGGGACAGGGATCGTGATAGGAATATTTTGATTTCTCAATGATTTTCCTTACAAGAGTATAGCCGTTACTGTGCACGCCTGTACTAGGGACACCTACAATCACGTCGCCTACCCTTACTTTCTCTCCCTCGACAATCTTATCTTTTCTGACAATTCCAAGGCAGGTACCTGCAAGGTCAAAACCCTTAATTATCTCAGGGAGGGTTGCGGTTTCTCCACCGACAATTGACATTCTGGATATTTCCGCGCCCTTTACCAGCCCTTCTCCTATCTGGGCGGCAAAGCCTTCGTCGTGCTTTTCTAGGGCAAGATAGTCTACAAAGGCTACAGGTTCGGCTCCTATGGCCAGAAGGTCATTTACATTCATTGCGATGCAGTCTATGCCTACGGTATTCCACCGCTGCATTTCGTTTGCAATAAGAACTTTTGAGCCTACCCCGTCCGTTGTCAGGGCAAGGGCATATTCTCCGAAGTCCAGAAGCCCTGCATAATGGCCTATTCCTGTAAGGGGAGCTCCTATACCTTTTCGAACGTAGCTGAGTTTCTCAATAAGGGTTTTGACGGTTTTTTCTTCTTTTTTGATATCTACGCCTGAATCTGCGTATGTTAAGTGCTTTTCGCTCATTTTTTGCCCCTCCCTGCTTGTTTTATAGCTGTTTTTTAATTCCGTTTCCGTTATATAGTTCAAATTCGTCATGCAAGGTTTTGACTGTGGCAAATGCGTCATCTTCCCGCACTACGAAAGAGATATTGTACTGGGATGAGCCCTGGCTGATCATGATAATATTAATCATCGAGTTTCCAAGCGCTCCAAAGACCCGTTTTGCCACGCCTGGAGTTCCTGCCATACCTGCACCTACTACTGCAACTACGCAGACATTTTTGTCTGAAGTTATTTCTTTTACGATTTCGTGGTCGAACTCTTCATGCAGGGCTTTTAATGCAGTTTCCACATGTGACTCACTGATCACGAATGAAATATTGGATTCGGAAGAGCCCTGGCTGATCATAATAACATTAACTCCTGCTTTTGCAAGCGTTGTGAAGAGCCTTGCTACAGTCCCAATGGCTCCTACCATTTCAGCCCCTGAAATGTTGATGAGGGCCACGTTTTTAATCAGGCTTACGGCTTTTACAACATTCTTGCACTGGAACTTTTCCGCAACTACAAGTGTACCAGGTAACTCTGGCTCAAAAGTATTCTTGACACGCACAGGAATGTGTTCGCGCATAGCAGGCTCAATCGTGCGTGGGTGCAGCACGTTTGCCCCGAAGTACGAGAGCTCCATGGCTTCGGCATAAGAGATTTGCGGGATAGTTTTTGCCTCAGGCACTATTCTCGGGTCGGTAGTCATGATACCGTTTACTTCTTTCCAGAGCCATATCTCGTCGGCTTTCAAAGCTGCACCCAGGATAGAAGCTGAGAAGTCAGACCCACTCCTTCCCAGAGTGGTAATAATTCCCTCCTCATTTTCTCCGATAAATCCCGTAACTACAAGAACCTGTGACTCAAGTCTGCATTCAAGTCTCTTTTTCACAAGGTCGTAAGTTTTCTCCAGAGGCCTGGCATTTCCGTAATCCGAAGATGTTATAATCCCTGCTTCTCCACCTGTGAACTCAGTTGATTCGAGTCCAAGTGAACGGATAGCTCCTGACACAACAGGAGCAGCCAGGCGCTCTCCGTAAGAGCAAATGTAGTCAATTGACCTTGGAGTAAGCTCACCAAGATAACAAATTCCGATCAGGGCTTTTTCGAGCTCGTCAATGCGGAGGTCAAGAGTCTGGATAACTTCTTTTGCGACTGTTGGGTCATCAATGGCTTCCTTTACGGCCTCATGATGTTTGTTTGTAATTTCTGTTTTAAACTCTTTCACAAGGGCAACTTTGCCTTTTGTCGAGGCAAAGAGTGCATTTTCCAGAAGCTCATCGGTTACTCCACCGAGCGCTGAGGTTACTACCACGATCTGGTTGCCTTCTTCACGGTACCCCTTCAGAAGCTGGGCAACATGACGGATTTTTTTTCCGTCACCTACGGAAGTTCCTCCAAATTTCATTACGATTTTCATGATCGGATCACGTTTTGTCATTAACTGATTATTCTCACACCGTTTACTTAAACTGTTTATTATGATTTTAGTTATCCTCACTAATTATTCGAGTTAGAGTGAATAATTCTCCAGGATTTCTCGAGTTAGAGTGAATAATTCTCCAGGATTTCTCGAGTTAGAGTGAATAATTCTCCAGGATTTCTCGAGTTAGAGTGAATAATTCTCCAGGATTTCTCGAGTTAGAGTGAATAATTCTCCAGGATTTCTCGAGTTAGAGTGAATAATTCTCCAGGATTTCTCGAGTTAGAGTGAATAATTCTCCAGAATTTCTACAGGTTTGTAGATTGAATAATATGTTTTTTTTGTAGAGAAAGCTATATATCGGCTCTTTTGCCACTTAATATGTTTTATGCTGAGAGCCTGTTCTGTATAGGATATTGGTACTATATTATAACGTTTGTGTAAAATGGATCAGAAATTAATCTTCGCATCAGCAAGAAAACTTGCTGGCAAATGCCCGATAAATCTAAGTAATTGGTATCTGGTAGAAAATATTATATTTAATTCCCGAGATGAAAGACTAAGATAGTTGGAAAGAGATGAAGCAATGAAATACGCTGTACTTATAGGAGACGGAATGGCTGATTACCCAATAGAAAAATTGGGTGGAAAAACCATTCTCCAGGCAGCTCGAACCCCTGCTATGGATTATATCGCAGCCCATGGAAATACAGGACTTGCAAAAACCATACCTGATGGACTTCCCGCTGGAAGTGATGTCGCAAATATGTCTATTCTCGGGTACGATCCTGCAGTATATTACTCTGGTAGGGCTCCTCTGGAGGCTGCCAGTATGGGTGTCGCTCTTGCATCCGATGATGTAGCTTTCAGATGTAATCTTGTGACTATTGAACAAGGGAGAATAAAAGATTACAGCGCAGGGCATATCAGTAGTGAAGAAGCTGAGATTCTCATCGAAACTCTTGACACGGAACTCGGTAATGAAGAACTGAGGTTTTATCCGGGAATCAGCTATAGGCACCTTCTCGTCGCCAGAAATAACCTGGGAGTTGAAACAGAGTGCACTCCACCGCATGATATTACTGAAAAGAAAATTGAGGAATATCTGCCCGGAGGAAAGGACGGAGATTTCTTTTCCGACATGATCAAAAAATCTATGATCATTCTTGAGCTACATCCAGTTAATCTGAAAAGAATTGAAGAGGGTAAGAATCCCGCAAATTCAATCTGGGTCTGGGGCCAGGGATATGCTCCGAAATTTACACCGTTTCAAGAACTCTACGGGAAAGCCGGAGCAGTTATTTCGGCAGTCGACCTTCTGAAAGGTATTGGAATTTATGCAGGACTGGACGTAATTGAAGTTCCTGGAGCAACCGGCTATCTCGATACCAATTATGAAGGCAAAGCCAATGCTGCAATCGAAGCCTTGAAAGCCAGGGATCTTGTTTTTGTTCATGTAGAAGCTCCGGACGAAGCCGGGCATGAAGGAAGTATTGATAAAAAGTTAAGAGCTGTCGAAGATTTCGATAGTCGAATTGTAGCACCTATTCTTAAGCATGCCAAGGCTTCAGACGAGCCTTTCACAATTCTTGTACTTCCTGATCATCCAACCCCGATTTCTTTAAAAACTCACGTTCCGGATCCTATTCCTTTTGCAATCTACAGGACTGACAAAACGGATTCTGATGGTGCAGAGACCTTTGATGAGGAATCTGTTAAAAAAGGTTCTTTTGGACTTGTAAAAGCTTCGGATCTTGTAGGAATACTTGTGAAGGCTAAATAACTGCTTTTTCTCTTCTCCTTTTGATTTTTTTATTTATTCAGCATCCTAATTTCCGGAAAATCCTCTGCTCTCGATTTTCGGAAATTTTCTTTTATCATTCTAACTCTTTTTGTACTAAGTTTTTGTGAAATTGCTCAGGAAAACATATATATCCTTTCTCAATATATTCAGAATAGCACATAAATCTGTGTTATCTTTTAACTTAAGGGGGTATTTTTGTATGAAATGGCCTATGAGAAGATCATTTTCAGGACCTGCACGCTGGGATCCTTTTGAAGAAATAAGAAGGACACAAGAGCGCCTCAATCAGTTATTTGAAGACTTTATGCCGATGGAAGAATGGGGGGGCGGAAAGGTATACACTCCTGCTATCGACATTAAGGACGAAGACGACAAGCTTGTAGTCACTACCGACCTGCCTGGTATTAATAAAGAGGATGTTCAGATTAACCTTAAAGAAGACATGCTTGAGATCAGTGCAAAGACCAGGAAGGAAAAAGAGACTGAGGAAGAAGAAGGATACCTGCGCCGGGAGAGAGCATATACTCAATTTTACAGGGCGGTCCGTTTGCCTGCGAGCGTTAAGGAAGAGGGAAGCACTGCAAAAATAGAAAACGGTGTTCTGACAATAACGCTTCCGAAAATGCAAATGGAAGAGTCGACAAAGAAAATATCTATCGAGTAAGCTTTACGGAACTAAAAGACAACATCAAATTTAATTTCAGACTGCGAAATAAAACTGCAGCCTGTCTTTTTTGAATATTTCACTTTACAATCTTTCTTTTTGACTTTTCCCACACATTTCCGAACTTACTCCAGATCAAACTTTTATGTTTAAGCCTTATATTCGGAAGTAGTTTCTTTATGTTATTTTTCCTATGTGTGTTTCTTATAATGCTCGGAATCGGAACACGGCTCCACATGAATCGAAAAGTGACCATTACTGCCGCATACTTCTTTTAGCCTGTTTTCTATCTGCGTTGAGATTTCATGTGCATCCACGATATTTAAATCCCTGTCAACCTCAATATGGACATCTGCAGCCATGGCATTTCCTATTTTTCTGGTTTTTAGCTCATGAAAGCCTAGGACACCTTCAGTAGAATTCAGAATGTTCTCAATGCTTCCGTAAATCTCCGAATCAAGTGAGGCCTCCAGCAGTTCATTGAGGTTTTTATAAGAAATATCAAACGCCACTTTAAAGATAAGGAAACTTATTACAATTGCAGTTAGCGGGTCAAGTACTACCCAACGACCTCCAAGAAATATCGCGCCTCCGACTCCTATCATCGTTCCTAAAGAAGAGAGTGCATCCGAACGGTGATCCCAGGCGTTAGCAATCACGGCGTCACTCTTAATTTCTCGGCCGCACGCCATAGTGTAACGGTACAGCCATTCTTTTGACAAGATTGAAATGATCGCTACAATAAGAGTAATTTTACTTGGTACTGGAAGCCCTTCTCCATTATAATAACTAATAATCTTCTGAAGGCCGCCCCAGAAAATCCCAATAGCAGCCGTAACAAGTACAAGCCCTGTAAACGCTGCAGCTAAGGTTTCAATTTTTCCGTGTCCGTAATTATGTGTACTGTCTCCCGGTTTTTTTGCAATTCTTAAGCCCACAATCACTGCGATATCGGTTATTAAATCGGATAGTGAATGAGCAGCATCAGCAATCATTGCCGTACTAGTTCCCAGAATCCCGGCTGTAAACTTAAAAGTTGCCAATACAAAGTTTAAAATCATCGAGACTTTTGTTACATGAGCCGCTCGGGAGTAACGCGTATCTTCGTTTTCCTCATAACTGAAGAGAGTCTCTTTATTTGTATCTCCAGTACCTTCCATAATTTCTCATATCGTCTTGAATATTTGAATTGATTTGAGATATTATATTTTGATATTTATTATGTCCTTAAACGTGAGCATAAAAGTTAGCGACCAATAGATATAAGGTTATCTTAATTAAAAAGCTTAATAGCTTTTAATGCTTTTTGAGGACTTACTCTGCTTTGATATTTACCAGTAACTCTAAAAACATCCTTTTACTACTGATAAACTGAAAATGTTTACAGTAAATATTCAACCGTAGCGGGGAAGGTTATATTTTGTTTCTTTTATTCTTTCTCCTCCTTCTTCCGGAAATTCCTTACTTTTCAGGGCTTCAGCCTGTGCAATTTCAGGGTGCTCTTTCAGAAATTCTATTGAATAATCTGTAGTTTCACTTTCTGATGCTTTAAAGGTCTTATCGATTTCTTCTTTGCTAAACTGTCCATGATAAAGAAGAAGCTGAGTTACTTTTTGACGGGTGGCTTGAGGTTCGTTTTCATAGTCCAGGGAATAGTACAGTTTACTTACTATGACTCTTAAACTCCAGATTCGGCTTCGTTTTTTGTCTTTTAACTCAAAAGGGATTTTGTTCTTTATTTTCTCTATAATTTCGTTCAGTTCATACTGGCTCGTGTTTAACACCCCTATGGAGTTTAGTTTGCAAGCATATAAAAGATCTTAATAGTTTTTAATTCTGCCCGGGAAAAAAGAGCCACAACAAATAAAATAGGACTGAAAATAAAGTAAACTTGAATGTAAAATATTTTTGAAGGTAGCTAATTTAGATATATTGAGAAAACAGGTAAATCTAAAAATAATGAGTAGAGAGATAATGTGATGTGAAAATAATGAGTAAATAGATAATATAATGTGAAAATAATGAGTAAAGAGATAATATATTGTGAAAATAATGAGTTAAGAAATAGCGTAAATCAAACACAGTGTAAACTTAAAAAATGCATTTCGAAAAATGGTAAGAATGAAAATAATTAACTGGAGAAATAAGTCCTATCGAAAAAGTAAGTGAAAACGCGGCATCAGGAAATTGTTCTCATCATCTTTTGCTCAGTTGGGGTAACTCTCATCATCGCCGCAAGATAAAGTATGTCGGTGGTCTTATTTATGGTTACTGCCTTTACTGCTGCAAATTATTCATTCAATGGATTATTTCCTTTATTTCCTGTATCTAACTGAACAAATTCAGTTGCTCTTATTGATTTTAAAGCCTTTTGAGGAAAACATTTGAAATTCGAAGCCATAGCCGTTGAGAATATTCCCCTTATACATACAGGGGATGACCTGCCCTCGATCATCTGTAAGAATCTGGAACTTCAGGACAGGGACATTGTTATCATTGCCTCGACCATCGTTGCTAAAGCTGAAGGGGAGATCTTCAGGCTAGAAGATATTACACCAGGGAAAACAGCACTTGAGATGGCAGCTCGAAACGGAAAAGATGCGAGGTTTATCCAGGCTGTACTTTCCCGGAGCATGGAGGTACTTGTAGAAAAACCTTTTATGCTTGTGACAACTCTAGCAGGCCATACCTGCGTAAACGCAGGGGTTGATGAATCAAATATTGAAGACGGATTTTTGCTATATCCTCCGGAAAATCCGGATGCTAGTGCTTCAAGACTCGGGAATAATCTCGAAAAACTCAGTAAAAAAAAGTTAAGCGTCATTGTCACGGATACAAATGGGAGAGCTTTTAAAATAGGACAAACCGGTGCTGCCATAGGAATTTATAAGATAAAGCCTGTAAAGCGCTGGATTGGGGAAAAAGATCTCTTCGGAAAAGTCCTTGAGGTTACGGAGGAAGCAGTTGCTGATGAACTTGCAGGTGCCGCAAATCTTCTGATGGGTGAAGGAGCAGGAGGAACTCCCGTAGTTGTAATTCGTGGTTTTGATTATTATTGTGAAGAGGAGACCTATATAAAGGAAATGTACCGTCCTGAAGAACTGGACATTATTAAAAAAGGACTTCGCTGCCTTCAAAACAGAGTTGAATAAAACAGAGTTGAGTAATAAAAAGTCGAGTTGAAAAACGTAACTTTAGAGCTTAGACTTTGATTTGAGAAATTGTCAGAACTTTGATTTCATAGAATGTGAGAGTCTTGGGTTTTGACTCCATTTCTCGACTTACCTGTCTGAAAAACAACTCGCTACAATGTGAAATAGAAGTCAATAGTATTAAGAACGTATCATAGTTAGAACCATTTTGAACTTTTCCAGAGCATGGAGTGAATGGGGTTCATTGGCAGGCATTATTATTATATCCCCTTTCTCCAGAATATTTTTATTTCCGGAAATTGTGATTTCTGCCTTTCCATCCATCACCTGGACCATGGCATCGAAAGGAGCGGTATGCACGCTCAGGCCTTCATCTTTATCGAAGGCAAATATAGTTACGGTTCCGGTATCCTTGCGGATAATTTCTCTGCTTACAACAGCTCCTTCCTGGTACTCAATCAAAGTTTCTATCCTTAATACTCTGGCTTTTAATTCTTCAGACATTGTTCCACCTCTTACTCTTTTCCATAAGTCCATACAATCTATCAGCCATGTGACAAGTTTTTGAGCGGATAAATCCAGTCATGCCAGATTTTCGACCTTTTCCGATTTCTATATAAAATGCCTTTAGAACATGTTTTCCCTCAGAACATGTTTTCCCTCAGAACATGTTTTCCCTCAGAACATGTTTTCCCTCAGAACATGTTTTCCCTCAGGACATACTTTTACATTCTTTTGTATCGGAACCTTAAATAAGTAAACCATGAACAATTAAATTATTTTCAATTATCTGTATATAATTACATGTATGCAATTATATGTATGCAATTGTCTGTATACAATTATCTTTATAAGTACTCTCCTAACAAGAGTGAGTGCAGGAAATTTTTAAATTATGTATATTTAGTTCCCACTTGAAGTCTCGCTTTTTAGCTCAAGAGGTAAAGTCTCGCTTTTTAGCTTAAAAGGTATATAATCAACTTCCACATTCGCATCCCTGAAAAACTCAAGTGAATCGGTGTCTGGATAGAGATTTGCGTATACTACTCTTTTGATGTTCGAGTTGATAATCATTTTCGCACAAAGAATACAGGGCTGGTGTGTACAGTAGATGGTTGCTCCTGCTATGCTTACCCCATGGATTGCAGCCTGGATAATCGCATTCTGCTCAGCATGCACTGCTCTGCACTTTTCCTGTCTTGTACCTGAAGGAATCTTTTCCAAATCCCTTATACACCCGATTTCAAGACAGTGGTTCATGCCGCTGGGTGCCCCGTTATATCCGGTTGCAAGGATGCGTTTATCACGGACGATGACAGCCCCCACGTTCTTTCGGAGGCAGGTAGCGCGCTTGCCTACTACAAAGGCGATTTCAAGAAAGTATTCATCAAGTGAAGGTCTTTGGGTCATTATTTCTAATGAACAGTAAGTGGTATATTAGAGTTGTGATATTAAGATTCTACCGTTTTTAAGAGTTAATTTTAAGTGGAATGAATTAACGGTGTATAGAGAAGAGTTTCTAGAGGAAGAATTAATATAATCTGTGAGAATACAGAGTTAAAACAAATTAACTTATTTATAACACTAGTTTATTTCTAATGTACTTGTTTATAATATATATTTATTTATAATATTAGAACCTCCAGAACGTTATCCCCCGTTACTTGAACCCGAGTATTTAGAGTAAATTCAAGATTTTAAACAAATCTGATTATAAATCTCGTGTTCTGAATTATACATCAGGATTATATATCTGGATGTAATGAGCTGTTCGGATAGGTTCAGTAAAATAATATAGATACACTCATCCGGAGTATTAAATTATGGCAACAGGTTTGGCCGAAATTTTAGATAGTTTCGTGAAAAGTCACAGTGACCGCCAGTTGCTGGCCCTTCCCCTCGCGATACTAGCAGTTTCTTTAGCAATACTGCTAGTTTCCTTTGTGAGTAGTGGATCGCCGGTAAAACTAGGAATGGATTTTCAGGGCGGTACTCAGATTTCGTTAGAAACGACTGATTCTCCTGCTGTACTTGAAAAAATGTATTCTTCTTACCCCCTCACCGATGTCCGGCAGACTGGAAGCAGGGTTATCATGCAGTTTGGGATCATGGATGATGAGCAACAGCATCAGCTTGAAAAGGATGTTGCGAGCCATAAATATTCCAATTTGCAGATTCAGCAGGTTGGGCCTATTTACGGCAAGACTCTGCAGTTACAGGCTCTTCAGGCCCTTTGTATTTCTTTTATAGGGATGGCAATTGTGGTATTTCTGCTCTTCAGAACCTTTATTCCTTCTTTTGCAGTGATACTTTCTGCATTTTCAGACATCATGATTGCAGCCGCTTTCATGAGGGTTGCAGGGATTGAACTTTCCCTGGGAACACTTGCGGCTTTGCTTATGCTTATCGGTTATTCTGTAGACAGTGATATCCTGCTCACAAACAGAGTAATTAAACGCCGGGGCACGGTAGAAGAGAAAGTCTCCAAGGCTATGCATACAGGTATAACCATGACCACTACAACCCTTGCAGCGCTCGTATCTATGTACGTAGTCTCAACTTTCTCTTATCTGGTCATTCCCTCATTCACGCAGATTACTCTGCTTTCTCAGATATCAATCGTGTTGATTGCGGGACTTTTTGCAGACATGATGAACACCTGGCTCCTGAATACGGGAATTTTACGATGGTATGCGATGAAACCCGAATTCAGAGGGAGGTATAACAGATGAGTGACAAAAAAAGCCTTCTTAAAAATCCAAGAGTTATTATTTTCATTGTACTACTTCTTGGCTCTATAGTGGCTATTCACCCAGGGTATACTCCTGGAAACGGGACAACTTCTCATCTGAATTTTGGACTTGACCTGGAAGGTGGTTCCTGGCTCCAGATAAAACTGGAAGGAGCACTTGCCCAGGTAGATGTGGATTCCGGAAAATTAGTTAGCGGAATTGTAGAACCTATAATTGGAGCTCCTATTGAGATCACGAAAAATAATCTTGACGTTGGAGGCTCTGCCGAGAAATCTGTCACCTTTACTACATCTGCGACTGTTAGCGCATCCCAGCTTGAGTATTTGGGCACAGTAAGTGTAGACAAACTGAGTGGGAGTACAACTCAAGTAACGATTTCTGATATCAGTAAGGAGAGCCTCGTCCAGGCTTACCTCTCAAAAGCCCTTGATGCAGAAGTAGTTCTAGTTCCCATGAGTAATCAGGACGGCACAGTCTACGAAATCAGGACTGCAGTCACTGAACAACAGCTCGAGTCTCTACTGGAAAAGGTCGGAGGTTCTATCCACAAGGACGAAGATGGGACTTCAACTTACAAAGAAGGAGTAAGCACCGATACCAGAGACCTGACAAAGGAAATTCTCAGTGATAAGTTGAACTCTCTGGGTATCAAAGATATTCCTGTAAGAACCGTAGGGGACGAATATATCCTTATTGATTTTGCAGGTATTGATCTGGCAACTGCCAAGGAAATAGCTGAAAAACCTGGAAAGTTTGAGATCAGGATTCAAACAACTGGAAATGAAACCGAACATGTCCTTTACGGCGATTCAATTGTAAGTGTAGGAGTTCCAAGTTTCCATGATGAACAGTGGCATACTCCTTTTACCCTGGATGATGACGGAGCTCGGACACTCCAGAAAGTTGCACTCGACACCGGAGCAATTGACAATCCGGACGCCCATTATTTGAAGATGTATCTTGACGGAGTTGAAATCTATGGAGCTCCTTTGAGCTCGTCTGCAGCTGAAAAACTGCGAGACGGTCCTATATATTCCTGGGAAGCTTCTACAGGTACGGATGAGGCTGCCAAAACCGAAGCTACAGCACTTCAGGTTCACCTTCGAGCAGGAGCTCTTCCTGTCAATGTAAAGCTTGTAGGCTCAGGACATGTTGATGCAGGTCTTGGATCGCAGTTCAAAACCGCAGCTCTGATTATAGGTTTGATTTCCCTACTTGGGGTGGCAGCTGTGGTTTACTTCAATTACAGGAGGCCTGAAATCCTGATACCCATGGTCGGAACTTCTGCCAGTGAAGTTATCATGATCCTCGGGGTCGCAGCACTGATAGGATGGCAGCTTGACCTGGCGTCAATTGCAGGTGTTATCGCTTCCATAGGCACTGGAATTGACCACCTTGTAATCATCACAGATGAAGTGCTTGCCGAAGGTAAACTCCCGTCAACAAGAGTCTTCAAGTCCAGGATAACAAAGGCTTTTACAATCATTTTAGGGGCAGCTTCCACAAATATAATTGCCCTGTCCCCTCTGGTTGTAATGGGCTTTGGTACTTTGAAGGGCTTTGCAATTACTACTATCATTGGTGTCTTAATTGGTGTGATTATAGCAAGGCCGGTTTATGGTATAGTAATCAAGGAACTTCTGCACGTAGACGAAAATGGAACCGCAAGTATAACTGAGTAAATATTGAGAGAAAAGTAAAGTTCTTTGAGGTTGGTTGACCCAGGAATCAAAAATTAAGGTGGAATGTATGCAGGATCTCTGGACTTTAAAATACAGGGCAGGTGCCCTGAAGGAAATGCTTGGAAATGAGCATGCTGTAGCCACGCTTTCTGAACTTACCCAGTCCGGGACTCTTCCTCACCTTATTTTTTACGGGCCTGAAAATTCCGGAAAAACGACAGCAGCTCTTGCTCTTGCCAGGCAGCTCTATGGGCGTACCTGGGAAAACAATTTTACATACTTCAATGCTTCGGATTTTTTTGACCAGGGAAAACGCTATCTTGTCCGAGACAAGCGCTTCGTGCGTTTTCTGGGCACCGATGACCCAAAGAAAATCTATAAAAGTGTAATCGATATTTTCAAGGAAATTATCAATGAGTATGCTGGAATGGCTTCACTTGATTCTGATTACAAGTTAATCTACATTGACAATGCCGAGTCCCTGAATTCTGACGCACAGCATGCTCTAAGGCGAATTATGGAAAAGTACAGTGCAACATGCAGGTTTATTCTTTCCACTACCAAACCTTCCAAACTTATTGCTCCGCTTCGCTCAAGAGGCCTTCAAATTTTTTTCACATATGTTCCGGACTCGGTTCTGAGAACTTATCTTGAGAAAATTGGCTGTGCTGAGAATTTACAGCTTTCGGAAGGCGCATTTGATGCAATCCTTTATTCTGCGAAGGGAAATGTTGCAAAAGCGGTGCAAACTCTACAGCTTGTTTCCTTGATTGCACACGGTTCGGTCATTACTGAAGAGATGGTGTATGAGGCTACTCTGGGCAGGGATCAAAGTATTGACAATTTGCTTTCTGTGGCTCTTGCCGGAGATTTTTCCAGAGGAAGGCAGCTTCTAGATGAGATGATAGTTGAGAAAGGGCTTTTAGGTGTCGAAATTCTTGAAGGGCTTTCCGAAGCTCTTGCAGAGTCAGGAGAAACGGACACAGACATTGCTCGGATTGTTGTGAAAATTTCCGAAGCCGATGCTCGTCTTAAGGATGCTGCCAATGAGAGAATTCAACTTGAGAAATTGATCTCTTCTCTTTCCTAATTTTTAAAGTCATTTTCCTTCTGTCTTCTTTTACTGCCTTTTTATTTCTTATATATCCGTAGGAGCTCGATTCTCTGTTAAATTTTTGGGCTTTGAATAGAATTCCCTCTTCACTTCTCGTCCCTTTTTATTTTACTATATATATGCTTCCCTTTGGAGCTATTGACAAATAAAAAACTACTTATATTTTAACCATTTAATTGAAATTAACATAGTAAACTATATATACAATTAGCTTTTATTTTTTATTGTAGATAGGCCAGAATCTCAGGCTTCTAAGGAGTTAAGGGGCTCCATTACACTTTTAAACAAAAGGTAAAAGGTACGAATCTGGGGTTCAGGACACCCTTAGCGGTGTACTGTACTTCCGGCTGGTTCAGAGCCTTGACTTCCTTGAGTAAGGTCAGATCAGGCCTGTTCGACAAATCCACAAATAAATCCCTCCATTACTCCCTGAAGAACTCCCTCTTTTCAGGGAGACCATGCTCATACGGCAGAATAGAATCCTAATATGCGCTTGAAAAAGATACTATTTTGCCTGAATTTTAAAAAATTGTCTGCCTGAACTTTTCCTTCAGGCAGGCATTTTATTAAGTGTTCTTTCTTTTTCAGTATTCTTTCTTTTTCAGTATTCTTTCTTTTTTAATATTTATAGTTCTTTACCGAGTGATATAGAATCACAACAAAGAAAACAACTATCACCAGCAAGAAGCTGAAGAAACCAACAGGGTCCCAAATAAAGCCTATTCCTGCTCCTCCTTCTTCCCAGGAAACGAGTACTGCTCCCTGGAGCTCTGTAGGAATTACCACACAGGCAAAGGCAAGCACGAAGATAAACAAGATGTCAAAGACTTCTGAAATAATGTTCTTTTCTGCCATTACTCCTGTCTCCTCAATCATAATATTTGAACTCGAACATATGGGTTTTGATTGATTCTCTTACCTTCAGGCATCCTATAGTCTCTATTAAAATTATCAGTCCTATGAAGATTACATAGAGGTAGAAGAAACTGGAAGCAATCTCCCATGTCTCTGAGAGAATTCTGTATATTATAAATCCTTCTGCACATATAAGCAAAGTAAGCATGCCTACAACAAGAGCCGTATCTCCGGTAAGTTTGCTGTGATATTTGCTTTCCAGTGCCTGGTTATTCGTCTCCAATGCTCTTCGCCTCCTTTTTGATTCTTCCGTTATCCAGGCCTTTGGGTAAGGGCCAGCCCATTTCAGCCCAGTTATTTTCAATGTTTGAGTTCTTGTGCCTGTGGCTGAAATAGAAGTACGCAATTCCGTAGAACACAAAAGCGAAGATCAGGTTATATTTATAGCCCCAGAACAGCGTTGAAAGAATAGTAATTGCAATTGCAATTGCAAAGTAAGAAATATATGGCTGAAGAGGGCTCACAAAAGGTCTGACTTTGCTTGTAGTCTGCGGGAAGAGTTTCCTGAAACGGATCAGGGAGAAAGGAATCAGCACGTAGCAGAGCAACCCCGAAATAATTGAGAAGGTAATTACCTGGTCAAGGAAGCCGCTGAACGCAAAACCAATTGCTACAGGCATTGTGAAGATGACTGCTCTGTATGGGGTATTATACTTCGGGTGTACTGCAGAGAACCAGGAAGAAACGTAATTGTCTCTTGAGAGTGCAAACCAGGAACGTGAAGAGTCACAGACGCAGCCGTTTGCACTGGCAACACAGGTCAGAAATGTTCCGAGCCCTAGCAGGGCAACAAAGATAAAAATCCCACTGTTTTTTGCGGCCTCAAAAAGCGGATACACAGAAACTCCGAGAAGGTCGGTAGGAATCAGAACCGTACATAGATAGAGGGTCATTGCCGCTCCTATAAGTAGAGTAATCATCCCGGCTTGTTGTCCAAGAGGCACGGCTCTTGACGGATGTTTGCACTCTTCTGCGCACATTGCGGCTCCTTCTATCCCTAAATAGAACCATGGCCCGAACTGTAAGGCTGCAAAGAGGCCTATCATGCCGTTTGGTAGGGCGCCCTGAAAAAGGTACTCAGGGTGAATGTCCACTAATCCAAAGGCAGTTGAGAAGAAGAAGGCCAATATTGCAATAAAAGCTATCATGGTAAGGACAAAGTTCAGAGTTAAAGCTGCAACAACACCACGGTAGTTTATGAAGGTCAGAAGGGCAATAACCAGCAAAGTCACAGGAAAAACCTGCAGCTCTGGAAAGATGCTCTGTGCGATGCACGCGACAACAATAGCATCTGCCGCTTCAAGAGCTATGTATTCCATATAAACCGCAAGCCCTACGCTGGCAGCCGCTCCGGGCCCGATAAATAACCTTGCCCAGTCATAGGGTCCTCCTGCAAGTTTGGTTGCTGATCCGAGTTCACTGGCACAGAGGGAGATTATAACATACATCGTTCCTGCAACCAGCATGGCAAGCAAAGACCCGAGAACTCCTCCTTTTGCAATGGTAAAGTTCCAGCCCATATACTCTCCGACCAGCACGATACCAACTCCTAGGGCCCATACATGGAAAGGTCGCAGAGTTTTCACCAGGCTGGTAGACTCATATTCAGACATGCTTATCAGCCCCTTCTTTTTGAAACCTTACTGGCGTCCAGCAAGACCCAGCCCATCAATCCGAAAGCCAGGAGATATACAAGTCCGTTTATTTCAGTCGAATACCCCGCTAGCTTGCTGCGGGGATGGAAAACTTCCCCGG
>NZ_LMVP01000003.1 GCF_002287235.1 Methanosarcina spelaei | reverse complement strand
TACTATGTCCCATCTTGCTCCATATAAGTTTGCAATATCTTTTGCATTCAAAATCTCTTTCTGAATATTTGTGATATAAATGTGGTGCTTTTCATCCTCGTCATTATATACTGCAACAAGACGTACATTCATCTCATCCTGTTTTTGCTTGCCTTTATATTCTCTTCTTTTGAATGCTATTTTTACAACTGCATCAATATCTTTTCCAGAAAGTTGCTTAATGCACTCACTAATAGGTTTCCCTATGAAATCTTTGCACTTTGTTTTAGGCATTCCTTCCTCTATTGAAACAACAACAGGATCCATATTCTTTTTAATTCTTGAAACGAAATACCCCCCATTTTCTTCAACCCTTGCAAACATCTGAGTTTTGTAGAAACCAAGATCAACAAGGAGAATACGGTCTTTGATCCAGGGACCGATTTTCAATGTTTTTATCTCAGCTGATTTTTCGGAGTACAGAGCAACGGTTTTAGGGCCGTTAGCAACCGCACTTACCATAACTCCGACTTTTACTCCAGCAGCTACTGTTCTTGCTCTTGCTGCTGGAAATTTATCTGATAAAGAAGAGTGAAGACGAACAATTGTGCTGTCCTGAATGACAATATCCTGGAAGTTTTCGAGCTTCTTGCTAAGTTTTCTACCAGGTTCTTTTGCAAGTTCTTCTATGCCGTGAATTACGCACTGATGCAGGAACTCAACTAGTTCTGGAGTAAAACGATAGTACCAGCTGCTATCGCTTATGGTTTTATGGGACTCAGTTTCATATTCTCGTTTCAAACTGGAAAGTGTACGCTGCAAGCGTACGCCAAAACTAAGAGTTAAAACCCAAAAGATGATGACAGGGTCAATTTTGCGCTCACGTTTTATAAGACCAGTTTCTTTGGCAGTTTGCCTTAACCACTCTTCGGGAAACATTTCCCGAAGAGAGTCTTCAAGAGTAGGTGGGGGACGAGGAGACATAGAGATACATGTGTTAAGGTATTGTCATATAAAAACATCTTCAAGAGAAGGAATTTAGTGCTTAACCGATGACCAATGAAGTTTGTTTCTACTCCTTCTTATTCAGTTCTTAAAATAGAAAGTTCTAGTTATTTCCAATTTTCCTTTCAGTGATCTCGTAACAGATCGTAATTTAAGACCTACTTCCTGTGCAAAATCAATAGCTTTCAGGTATAAAAATTCCTTAACCGATGACCCAATGTATTTTCCTTATGTTAGATGCAGTACACACTAAATTAAACTCGTTTATCAAAGTAGATTTCCTGAATTCTTAATATTGTCATATAAGCTTCAAACACAAACCTCACTATTTGTGCATGTTATAGTAGGATTACCTCAAATGTAAAAGGTAGCTTATGACGCAGTTCATAGTATAGCCTCTTGTCACACTTGCGGAAAGTGAGCTGAATGAAAGTGAGCTGAATATTATTCAAAGAAAATCTTTCTAGATATTTCCTTTTCATTTATGTTTTCTTTTTCTGATTCCTTAGTATTTTTACTTATATTCTCTAACTCTTTATACAAAAGAATGCCCAGAGTATCTTCAGGACTAAGGTTTAGTTTTTCAGATATCTTAGTAAGTATTTGAGCGTTCTTTTTTGATAAAAAAACAGGTTCTACCTCTTTTTTACCCCAGTGTAAAAGTACAACTTTTTCGATATTCATTTTTTGTATTTGTTTAACACAAAACTCAATTCCATGACTTCGGCTGCTGAATATTTTTTCATCACATAATTGATCAAGCCATCGTGCGAGATCATTGTCCATTGAAATAGTAAATCGTTCTTTCATTACTAAATCATACTGTTGCCTATAATATAAACAATTCTATTATTTAAAACTCAACACAAACCTATTTATATGAATAATTCATTCAATGGTATGATTTATTCACCAAATGTGAAAGAGAAACTTACAAAAAACACATATCTTGTTCCTGGATTTCCTGAGATTAATAAGAATCATTAACCAAAAAAATGGTAGTTAGGCATTGATTCCGAAACAAATTCCTTATTAAACGGGAGCTGAATGACCAGCAAATTGATTTAAAATCAACTTTGCGAACATACTTTGGAATCATATTACTAGCCTGATGTACTCAATCTCGTCCAAGTTAGTTAATCCTTCCAAGTTAGTTAATCCTAAATAGGATTGTCTTTAGAAAAGGAGGCCATAATAAGAAATCAATATTTTTCATTCCTTCGATGTCTTTGATTTAATTGATTCCCTTAAGATTTTTTCGGCATATAGAGTAATTACTATATAATGTAGTGAAAACTTCACTACACTATATATACATTTTTAAAGAACTAGGTATCAAGTTAACAAATGGAGATTATAAATGGCCAAAGTCATAAAGAAAAAAGAACAAATTAACGCCACAGTATCTCCATGGATTAAAAAACAATGCTTAGACCTAGCTAAAACTTCCGAATTTTCTAGCATTTCCGATGTAGTATCCCTAGCATTATCTGAATTCTTTGGGAAGTACGAGTATATAAAGACTAAGGAATTAAAGGAACATGAGACTCGAATTCCTGATTTACTGGAAGTCCTCATGAAAACTAAAGAAGGGCAGGAATGGCTTAAATCTGTTTATAAGATTGAAACTAAAAAAATCAATTATTTAAGGGAAAAAGATTGTCATCTAGAACAAAATATTGAAGGTCTTATAGGACTCAGAGTAAAAGAAAACTTTGTACCAGTGTTCATAGATGGGGACATAGAAGGTGTCACAGGTTACGATAAAAAAGATTTTCTTTCCGGTAAAATTAAGTGGGTAGAAATAATTATACCCGAAGATCGTTTATTGGCTTGTGAAAACCTGAAAAAAGCCATGTATGAGTCGGATATATCTACCGAAATAGAGTACAGAATATTAAGGAAGAACGGGGAAACGAGATGGGTTCTGCAAATTCTCCAGAAACTTCCAGCAGGTTCCGGATCACAAAGATATGTACAGGGCTTAATTCGTGATATTACTAAAAGAAAAGCTGCAGATTTTAATCTTAAAAAAACGCACGAAGCTCGTATAAAAGAAATCCACCACAGGATCAAAAATAACTTGCAAGTAATCTCGTCTCTTCTAAGCCTTGAAGCTGACAGATCTACTGATACAAAAACGCTTGAAGCATTTAGGGAGAGCCAGAATCGGGTTGCTTCCATGGCTTTGATTCATGAAGAACTTTACAAAGGAGACGAAGTAGATAATCTTGACTTTGCAGATTATCTCCGGAAACTTACCACTAATCTTTTTCGTTCATACAGATTAAGAAATGAGGAAATTAGCCTGAAGCTTGAACTTGAAAAGGTACACTTGGACATGGATACCGCAATCCCACTTGGAATTATTGTTAACGAACTGGTTTCAAATGCCCTGAAGTATGCTTTTCCAGCCCAAAAAGGTGGGAAAATCTACGTAAGTCTTCATACAGTGGAAAAATATGAAAACAAAGACAAAAGTGTCAGAAACTCAGGAGCAAAACCAGATTGTATAAGTAGAACTAATTTTGAATTTGTTTTAACAGTGGCGGACAATGGTGATGGATTTCCAGAGGAAATAGATTATCGGAATACGAACTCTCTCGGTCTCCAGATTGTAAACATTCTTGTTGAACAAATAGAAGGTTGTATTGAACTTAAAAGGAATGACGGAACTGAATTCAGCATTTACTTTAGCAAATTGGTGTAAAGTTCTGTTCGGTACTTAATTTAGCAAACTGATACAAAGCTTTATTCAGTACTTATTTTAGCAAATTGATATAAAGCTTTGTTACCCGTGTGAGGCAGTAACTCATAAAAATAGGGATAAATACTACAGTCAAGTGAATATCTCGTACCGTTGTCCTTGCAATGCGGCTCGCCTAATATCAGGTTAAGACGTGTTAAGGGCATATATAAGTGTAACCAATACCATCTTACTTTTCTCACCCCACAATAAAGGAAGTAAGATTTAGAAGTGCTGTCCTTATTACGATTATGGAAATGTCATTCGAAGCCTACCCAGAAACAAGCTCCCTTTCTGATTTTCTGCAGGATTGTGAACTCCGGAACTTTTTCCCAGAACAATATAGTCATACAAAAGCAATCTGAAGCACTTTTTTCCTGGTACTTGTTAGAAATTTCGTCCCTGGCCCTGAAAGATTTCCTCACTTATATCAGAGACGAAAAAAGATATGCCTCCTCCACGGTAGAAAACTTTTTTGCTTCCTTATCCTCTTTTTTTCGATTACTCAGAATGGGAAGGAGTACAAAAAATATAACCTATATTCGGCAGGTCGACATAAGGAATTTAAATATTTTTTCTGATATCGTTTTTGAACATTTAATAAATACACATTAGATTTGAAGCTGGTTAACGTGTGGCTCAAGTCCCACAACACATATAAACACTGAATCATTTTTCCATTAAAGTTTAGTATGAGAGATTATGTTTGGATCATATGTAAACCTAATAACTACACACAATTATAGAGCATCATTTCAAAATCGTTATCAGTAAAAATTATAGACAATGAAATGTCGACCTGCCGAATATAGGATATAATCCCAAATTCAGAAAAATATCTTAGATACTACAAAAAACAGCGTCATGAAGAAAGGCAGCTTATCAGCCTGGGGTAGATGCAGGCCTTAATAGATTCTGCTGAATGGATCAAGTTTAAAGCAATATACCTTTTCTTTACCTAGAAAGGAATAAGAAGGCAGGAACTTAAGGCTTCGATCTTCAGGACCTTTAACCAAAGAACTATGCAGTTCTTAAACATCACTGTTTCCGTTACTTCTTTACTAATTGAATGAGTCACTCTGGCTGTCACCGGCATAATGCATGGGCTCCATGGAGATTCTAAAAGAAGACGTAGACATGTATGACAACACAATCCAAACCGAACTAAACTAACTGTGTTAGATATATTCAACCGAACTAAACTAACTGTGTTAGATATATTCAACCGAACTAAACTAACTGTGTTAAATATATGTTCTAGTTTGCAATCGATTATTAAAAGTTATATATTTTATGACTATACTCTTTAATCAAGGCCATCAACATATTTTATTTTTATATAATTTCACAGATTAAACGTTATCGCCATCTGTTTTTACAATTATTTTAGATGTTGTTTAAAACTTGTTTAATAATACTTTAAATAATATGAGAGATTACAAGTATTATTACATCATAAAATATATAGACTATTCAATAAAAATAAATTCGATTATATAATAAAAAAGTTTCATATTTGAAAAAAGACATGTAAAAAGGTGAATCTAATGAGTATTATCTTCAAACTTTTACTTATCGTTTTTATGACCTGGCTTGTGTTTTTTGTTTTATTTAAACTCATAGATATTATTAAATACATAGTAAATCAAAAAAAGTAATATGCTAACATATTTATATAAACGTTTTAGTATGTTAATTTTTTAATATAGTAATCATGTTCTGCACTATTTTTGAAAATTGATATTTTTCCTGATAGCCACTCTAAATTAATATTTCATTATAATTATATATTTATCGTTTCGTTTTATAGAGAGCTATCAAATTCGCTCTAAAAAATCCAGATCTAATTTGACAATCATTGTTTTATGAAGATCCCACATGTGTATTCTTATGTCCAACCCGTTCTATGCTATCTTATTAGCAGTCTAATATAAGAAAACAGATATGTCAAATAATAGCGAAAAAGAGAAATTTTAAAATTAAAATTCTAATTTGAGAGCCTCATAAGATCGATAACTTTCTAGGAGAACTCATCTAACCATCTTTATTTTACAGAAAGTACAGATAGTAAAGCCATGTAACGAAAATTTTGAGATTAGCTCATTAAAATAACTAAATTTATAGTATGGCTCTTGTCTTTATATAGGAAAGTGCCGCAGCTCAAAGACAAAACACAATATAGATTATGAAATAAAAAAGAATATGTTTTTTAATATATACTACCTTAGTTCCCAAAATTTAAGCGCATATATATAGTAATGAGAATCTGCGAGGTCAGAAGACCACGATTTTGAAATTCTGCTACAAATATTATGTGCTTAAACTTAAGCGCATAATCCGATATCAAGAGACATTTATGCGCCTAAAAATGCGGAACTTAGGATACTAGGAAAATAGGCGCTGAGGGGGAGATTCGAACTCCCGTAGCGCGAGGCGCTACCGGTTTTCAAGACCGGCGCCGTGGTCCGCTGGGCTACCTCAGCAGGTTGAAAGAATTATTCTTACAGCTTCCGCAAAGGAAACGGTAAAGCTTACCATCAGATTCCGGTAAGCGTATACAACAAACCCAATTATGGTATATAAAATTTGCGAAGAGAAAGAACTCTTCGCCTCTATGAACAATTAAAAGCTGATATCAGACTTCCGGCTCTGATGATTCCTCTGTTTCGGATTCAGCCTCAGCTTTAGATTCCTCTTCGGCTTTAGCTTCGGGCTCGGCTGGTATCAGAGTTTCGGATTCGGCTGTGATCTTTTCAATGAACTGGACTTCCTTTAAGTCAGCATACTTGAAAAGTTCGGATGCAACCCTGTTCTTTGCCATGAGCCAGCGCTGATTGAAGGTGAGGCCTGTTGGAATATAAATCTTAGCAACGCCGTCAGCAGTCTCTACTTCCAGATCCCTGAGGCCGGTATAGAGAGCAAGAAGACCTTGAATTTTCCCAACTGCAGTCTCAATAACTTTCTCAATGGTGTACTCATAAGTGACGGTCTTGCCCGCAAGAGGGCTGTTAAAGTCTACAGTGACCCTACGGCCTATAACCCTGCTGATAACTCCTCTTCTACCATCTACCTCAACAGGGAGGCCAGGGTGAACATTTCGGTCTTTCAATTTTGTGATAGAAATAGTTTCTACAAGTTTGGGATTGCCAGGACCAAAAGCCTTTTCCGGAGGGATTACAACATTTCCGCTGTAACCGACTTCCTTTCCCTCAAGATCTTCATCAAGGCCTTCAATAGTATGACCTGCTCCGACAATAACAATGTCCCCACCATAAAGTCCATGCGGGTTAAAGATGTCTTCCTTTTTTGCAAGTTCTTCGTCTGTTGTATCGAAAATTCTACCATCTTCGAACTTACCTGTGTAGTTCAATGTTATGAAATCGCCTTTCTGGATTGCCATAATTTTCAACTCTTTTTTTGAATAAACTAAATTGATAAGCAAGAAAGTTATTCATTGTCAGCTAATTCAGCGTAAATGTGTTTCACGCTATAGAACTCTGCCTTTAATAAGCTTTTTGGGAATCTGCTGGGTTACTGTCGATCTTATGAATACTTATAAAAATTGCGGTTTTACAAAAAACATACCAGAATCGATACCATTCGACCTTGAAACTTACTTTTAGCAAACAACTGGCATGAAAAATAGGCAGGTAAAATTGTTTTACTTTATACTTACGGTGATCACTAACTTTTGTAGGATTGCTCTCTTCCAGCAAATTGCCCGGACAAAAGCCGAGGTTCCCGCAGGAAAATTCTGTCCTAACACTTTGGGTCTAATGAATTTCTAAGTATAGTGAACTTTCTCGTGTTTCATATGTCTTTCGATTACTATTTATGCAACAAAATTACAATAAAATATTAGGATATAGTTCTGGGAATCGCAGTGGAAAATTGGGGATCTACTATTAATTTTTTCTGCCAAGTGTCCCGTTGATTTTTACAACCAGATGTGTGGAATAGTGCTTAGCAGAGAATTTTTGTTTTCGGGAGGGGTGTATGGAAAGAAAGGTTATGAGAATAGGAGTTTCCCTACCCGGGGAACTTCTGGATAAGTTTGATAAAACTCTTTTGAAGAGAGGGTATTCCTCTCGGTCAGAGGGGATAAGAGATGCCATAAGGACATATAACCAGCACTATGAGTGGATGCAGCAAATCAAGGGCAAAAGAGTTGCAACGATTTCTATTGTATATGATTGCTCAAAAAAAGGAGTAGCTAGCACCCTAGCAAGTATTCAACATGAAAATATGGATCTGATAAATTCCTCAGTGCGCGTCCATGTTGAGCCAAATTCGTGTTTTGAGGTAATAATTCTACAGGGAGAAGGGGAAAAAATAACCGAACTTACTGAAAAAATTCTAAGTTTGAAAGGAGTCAAGCACTCCAGGTTAACAACTGTTCCGGAAGAGAAGATTGAAAAGTGAATATAAAAAAGGACTTTAAAGCCTTCTCATCCTGAAAGATAATTTAAAATTTACTTACTTTAAACTTCAGATCTAAAGTTCCACTTCAAAAACTGTGAGTATTCCTGAAGACATAGAATCGAAAATCGTTCATATATTTGTTTAGAAGCATAAAACTCAATTCATCGGACACAGAATCTAGGAAACAGTTCAGGGATAAGTTCGCAAATTGCTATACTTGCTTAAAAGTAATCTTCATGGGTCTGACAAAAATTCAGTTTACATTAAACATATATGTAACGAGTCTAGAGGGATTGGTAAAGGATATAGTAATTAATCTGTTTATAAGATGGGGACAGATGGAAAAAGAAAATGTTGTTTCCATAGAGGATTCCATGCTTCCTGAAATTATAGGAATCCAGACCGAAGGATTTGGAACCAAAAGCCGGAACGGTGTTAAACGATATTCAAAAAGAATGAAAAAGATCTTTTATGTAATAAAAACCTAGGATAAGGTTGTGGGTTACTACATATATTACTTGAAGCCTGTTCTATCTCTAAAGAATTTTAAGAAAAAATCCGTAATTCATTCAATTTCAATATATAAGAATTTTAGAAGAGAACAGTATGGAGAGAAATTATTAAAAGAAAGCGTCAAAGAAATGAGGTTAAACGGAATGTCTTCTATTTAATTATATGTGAATACGGAAAACCTTCCTGCCATAAGGTTATAAGAAAATAATGAGTTTCAGGAAACTTAGAGAAGTAAAAGACATATGTAGCCCAAAAGAGATATGTTATGAAATGGAACTAAGGATTCTTTAATTCTCATGTCTTTTTACCATTTCTTGAATTTTCTCATTCCTTCTCCATCATTCCCTCTCTATCATTCCCTCTCTATCATTCCCTCTCTATCATTCCTTCTCTATCATTCCTTCTCTATCATTCCTTCTCTATCATTCCTTCTCTATCATTCCTTCTCTATCATTCCTTCTCTATCATTCCATCTCTATCATTCCTTCTCTATCATTCCTTCTCTATCATTCCTTCTCTATCATTCCTTCTCTATCATTCCTTCTCTATCATTCTCACTCCTTTTTATCCCTCCTTCTCTATGCTTCCCTCCTTCTATATCATCCTTAAACTCTATCATTCCTTAAGCTCAATAAATCTTATAAACTCTTTTCGAACTTTTTGATACAAGCCCGGAAATAAATATCTTGATACAGTGTTAACTGATTTTATTCAAAAGTTCTTTTTGTAAGGTAATAATCTTGAGTTTTACCTAGCCTTTTTTCCTCAATATAACAATTCATATTTTTGATATAAGATAGATTTAAATAAAAACCGAATTTTCTAAGACGCACTTGATTAATTGACTGCTGGGAATTTTATCACAAAAAGTAGGAAGTTTTTAATGGTTTGAAACCGTAAACTTTAAAAAGATAACTTTACCAACAGCCTTACCCAAGAGTGATTTTTATGGGTACTGCAAAACTTCACACCCTCTCAGTTAAATATTTAATGAGTTGTAAGAAACTACTCCAAGATACTACTGGCAATCTGCTGGTTAAAAAATGGAAATCAATAGAAAAAGGAGATATTGTTTCTATAGAAGACTATATGCTTCCTGAAGTTCTTAGAATCCAGACTGAAGGGTTTAAAAACGGAAGCTCGGAAAAGCTCATAAAATATTCGAAGAATTCCAGAAATATTTTTTATGTTATGAAGAGCAGGGATAAAATTGTGGGCTACTGCGTTTACTACCTGAAACCTGCACTTTCCCTCAAAGGCTTTGAGAAAAAATCAGTAGTATCCTCAATTGCAACTGACAGAAATTTCAGAGGCAGGGGATTTGCTGAGAGGTTATTAAGGGGCAGTATTGAAGAGATGAAGGTAAACAGAATATCATCCGTTCTCTTATATGTCAATATAAATAATCTTCCTGCAATACAGTTATACAAAAAAATAGGCTTTCGAAAAATAAAACAAATAAAAAATATCTGTGGCCAGAAAGAAAACTGTTATGAGATGGAACTGAGGCTTGTTTGAAGCATTTTCTTGTATTATTTATTTTTTTTGATACATTTCCCTATATTACTTCTTTTTTGATATATCTCCTAATTTGGTCGTGAATTAGTATATGATTGATGTTTTGCCTTTATGTGTTTTTCTCAGTTGCCTCTTTTCCAAGCTTACCCGCTTAAAGGAAATTGAGTGTACATAAAGCAGAAAATGAGAGTGAAATGCGATGTGTGAACACTCTAGGAAATATCAACTAATTATTGAAGGACTAACCACCGCGTTATACTTTTAAAAATAATTTTCCTAGAATGATTTCAAATTATTGTATCCTCTTCAAATTGTATGGGTAAAAAGTAAATTTCATATATTCACTGAAAAACTCAAGAATTTAATTAATTCAAGAAAACACGTTCAAAAAGCACGTTTAATTTCATAACTGTATGATGAAATTACATTATGATTATCCAGTTAGAAAGTTTTCCCTTGAGTTTGAAGAGGATACAAATTATTTTCAAATTAATCTCAAATAATTTCAAGTTAACCTCAAGTTAACCTCAAGTTAACCTCAAGTTAACCTCAAATTAATCTCAAGTTAACCTCAAATTAATCTCTGAGTAATCTCAAATTAATCTCAGAGCAATAACTTCAGGTCAATTTTATGTTTTAAGATATATTTAAATAAATCTCGGGTTCTCATTTCAATGTGCTTATAATTAATATCCTTATATTTCTTGGCGGGCTTACATTGCTCGTAAAAGGATCAGATCTCTTTGTGCTAACCTCATCCCGGATTGCAAGAAGATTTGGAGTCCCCGAATTTGTGATAGGATTGACTCTTGTGTCAGTGGGCACGTCAGTGCCTGAGCTTGCATCCTCAATAACAGCATCTTTTCAGCAAGCAAGTGGGATAGTTATAGGTAACATACTCGGATCAAACATTGCTAATATAGGCCTGATTGCAAGTACGGCTGCTCTTCTGACAAATGTCCGAACTGAAGAGGTTATGCTGAGAAGGGATGGCTATATAATGCTATTTGCCTCTGTTCTCCTCTTTCTTTTTATGCTTGACTTCAAAATTTCGAGGTTAGAAGCCTTAATTTTTATCTTACTTTATATTGCCTATCTTTTTTTTCTGCTCGATAAAGTGAAAAGACATAAAGAAGATATATATTTTAAAGATTTTATAAGTTATTTTCTCAAGTTTGAGTACCTTTTCGATCTGAAATCGAGAATTAAGCCCCAGGTTCAGGAACACGGAAAAGGAAATAAAAGCTCTGGAGACACGAAAAAAAGCACCTGGAAAACCGAAAAAAAGACTCAAAAGGTAAACGGAAATGAGTCCAAGATTGAAATAAGAACCAAAGACGGATCAGTAGCCAAGTTGGAAACCGAACCGAGAACCGAGACTGAACATGAAGAGATTGACGTCGACGTTACAAAAGAAGACCTTTACGATTCCAGCCTTTTAATAGAATATTTCAAGCTTATAGCAAGCGGGGCTGCAATTATAGTAGGGGCAAAGTACTTTGTCGAACAGGCAATCTTCTTTGCTCTGCTTCTGGATGTCCCGGAGACGCTCATAGGAATAAGCCTTGTTGCGATTGGGACTTCAGTTCCCGAACTCATGGTAACCATCTCAGCAGCCCGAAGCGATTATGCTGGCATTGCTCTTGGAAATGTCATAGGGTCAAACATTGCAAATATACTTTTGATATTAGGTTGCTCAGGGATTGTCCACCCTATCGCGACGACCAGCCTTGACATTTATTACATAGCACCTTTTATGCTGATAATGAGCTCTCTGCTCCTCTTGTTTATACGAACGGGCTGGAGAGTCAAGCGGTTCGAAGGACTTATCCTGCTCCTTCTCTATTTGGGTTTCATGATCCTGATCTTCCGACTGGGATGAAATAGTCTTTTAAGTAAGCCCAGTAAAATATGGAAATCAAATACATAAAGGCTTAAGAATATGTTAGCAAGTACCGATCCTTACCAAGAGTTGTCTTTAGCATGTGTACATAAACAATATGAAAACTTTATACATTTTAAAGCCTAATTTCTTCCAACCTGCCTAAAGGCACTAGTTTTCCTTTTGCCTCGTTCTCAAAGCTTCCACATACCAGTTCCTTTTCTTCCGCGGTGAGAATGCTGTCTATATCTACCATATGCTCCTTAATCTCACCAAGTTGTTTTTTGATAAAATTAAGTTCTTCAAACAGCTTTTTCTCGATTTTTTCCCCATTCATAAAATCACAGTCTTACTTATCCATGTTTGGGTTCATAATGTTTACTTGACTTAGTTATATTTTACTTGACTTAGTTATATTTTACTTGACTTAGTTATATTTTACTTGACTTAGTTATATTTTACTTGACTTAGTTATATTTTACTTGGTTTAGTTATGTTTTACTTGACCTAATTATGTTCTACTTAGAGTTCATCTATATTTCAGGAAACCTTTTATTACTCTTTGTTTTTACTATTTTTCCAATTTACATATAAACCGCAATTATTACTTAATTTTTTATTTACTAGTTAAATCAACAATATAAATATATATAATTATAAATTATCGGACCAGTCATATAATATAAACAAAGGATTAAAAGAAAGCTTTATAAAATTCAAAGAAGTAAATATTATAACAAAGGAAATTATATGTATAAGTGATAACGTATTAAAAGGGCAGGAATAAAAAGATGATAACTAACATGATGACTGAAGATTTAGGGTTTTTCATCTACACATTCACATCTGTTTTTGTTGTTGTCAGCCCAATCAGCGGAGTAGTAACTTTCATTTCCCTGACCAGCAAGATGACACATGATGAAAAAAATCAAATTGCAAAAAAATCAGTCACACTTGCTTGCCTAATTGCCCTTTTTTTTGCAGTAACCGGCAACATAATACTTGACCTGTTCAGTATTAGTGTTGACTCATTGCGGGTTGCAGGAGGTCTACTGCTTTTCAGCATTGCCTTTGATATGATGCATGCCAAAATTTCAAGAGAAAGCATTACTGAAGAAGAAATTTCGCAGTCCCAGGAACGTGAGGATATTTGGGTATTTCCTATAAGCCTACCTCTTCTTACAGGTCCAGGTGCAATCAGTACGGTAATTGTCCTGATGGGAAGTACAGAAAATATAGAGCAGAAAATAATAATCCTAATATCAATCATATCAACTTTCATTCTCTGCCTGTACATCTTCCTCTTCTCAAGAAGAATCCATAAATTCATAGGATACAATGGAATGCTGGTTTTTACAAGGCTAATGGGACTTCTGCTTGCAGCTCTTGCAGTAAAACTTACATCAACAGGTATAATAAACATATTTAGTTGAGTAAAACAAGACAGCAACTCAGGAGATTCAGGACAAAGTTTCAGAATTGCTTTTTATATTCTATTATTATATGAGTTTTCTAAGTTCGATTATTAGAACAGTCTGTACTATTCGCATCCGAATATACTTTTTTCAACCAAAGAAAGCAAAATAACAAAATATAAAGTAAAATCTGCCTGAACATTCCTTAGACAATTGATCTGAACTGATCTTACCGGAAATTATCGATCTCGATAGTTATTGAGAGTTATTTTTGGATGCATGTCTAGTAAAAAAATTAATTATCGGCCGAGTTGCATCTTTAGATGACATACTGACAGAAACAGCCGAAGATGTACACCCGCATTTTCTACAGTAATAAAACACGTTAGAACCAATTACCTGCTTTTTAAGAGGTGTGCCACACCGGATACACTTTATAGAGGATTCAAGCATCCAGGTTTCACTCCATGATTATCAATGGTTCGAGTCTTACAGTTTCCTTTCTTGTCCAGTACCCACATACAGGACAATACTGAAATTTTTCGAAGAGATTATCTTCAAGCTTAGAATGACACTCCGGACAACATTTTAAGAAAGGCACTAAAATTTCTCCCGCTTAAATATTAATAAGATCTAAATCAATTTGTATTAAATCAATTTGTACTAAATCAATCTACACTAAACCAATATGTAATCTTCAGATACTTCGCTCAATTGTTTAGTATAATTTTTCTAGCTCACTTTAGTAACTGAAAAAACATTTGAGATTCTAACTCCATTTGAAGTAGACGCCCTATACATTTCCAATGAAAGCTTTCTTCCCTCTAACAGTGAAACACCCATCAACCGTGGTTTCTTTAAACCAGCGGATATACTTACTTTTGTTAGGACATCTCCCAGAAAAATATCCTTTTAAAATCGTTTGCGTAATCTAAAATGTACGGCAATACATTTAAAGGTTAGCGCATAATTTGGAAAGTTCTCAACTATTGACGGAAAACTCCGTAATGAATCTGACCACTGATATAATTATAATCCGATGAAAAAATGAGTTTCCCGTTAAGTAAAAATCGGAAAAAAGCTCACCTGCAGATAAAAGCAGGATACTTAAATTTTAGTAAATAAATAACAACAAATAGTCTTTCTTTTAGAAAAATATTTATAAAAAAACAAATTCAATAAAAATTTACACCTATATTGTTTACTATGAACTTTGATTACTGAATTTATTATATAGCTTGAGTACTGTCCTGGCTCTCAGTATTCGATCTTATTCTCGGACTCTTCCCACGCCTTAAAAGCCTTCAAGGCCTCTTCCCTGAGGAGCTGCCGGAACTCTATATTTCTCTCCTTAGGAGGACGTGAGATCTCACTATAAATTCGAGAGTCTGCAAAGCCAATTTTTTGAGCGTCAGATGCAGTATTAGCAAAAACGACTTTACCGATTCTTGCCCAGTAAATCGCTCCAAGGCACATCGGACAGGGCTCGCAGGAAGCATAGATAACACAGCCGCTGAGATCAAAGGTCTTGAGTTTTCTTGCTGCCTCTCTTATTACATTTATCTCCGCATGGGCCGTAGGATCATTAATTGCAGTAACCAGGTTGCAGCTCTCTGCAAGGATTTCCTCTTTTCTGACGATTACTGCCCCAAAAGGGCCCCCTCCTTTCCTCACATTCTCAAGGGAAAGTTCGATTGCCCGTTTCATAAACAAGGTATCATTATCTGACATATTAGCTGACATTTTTTGCTCTCTTCTGATCTTGGTTTGTTTTTCTCGAAATTTTTGTTCGAAAATACAGTTCCTTTTTGAGAAGTAAATATAATCGCATAGTTCGGTTTTGCAGGAAAATCCTTAAGTACAGATCTATTCAACAGTATTAAACGGTTATTAAACAATTGTCAAAGATTAAATAATCAGTTGGAGTGAAAAATCAGTTGGAGTGAGAAGTTTGGCAAAAAAGCAATTTACGGCTGAAGAGGCAAAAACAGTTGGGGAACAGCTTGGAATAAAATGGGATAAGTTTGATGTTGACCAATTCCGTAGAGGCATGGATGTCGAGCTCGAACACGGCACCCGGGACCCCTTAACAAACGTTACTAATGACGATCCTATAATGACAGGAAAAATCGCCCTGGCTCATCTGAACGAATTTCAGGATTACTATGACAGGTTGGAGGAAATGGAAGACGAAGCCGAGAAATTCTGGGAAAAGAAGTAAACACTGAGCTTCGTCACGTTCTGGAACTGGATATCACCGTATATTTATATTTAAAGAGTTTTGCCTCACTATATCTTCATATACCAGCTTGTGCCATAGCCAGACCATATGGCGAGCTACAAAGCCCTTGTAAGAGATGTTATCAAAAAAGCTGATGTCCTTCTTGAAGTAATAGATGCCAGGTTTCCTGACGAGACCCTAAATAGCGAAGTTGAACGTGAGATTATCCGCTTAAACAAGCCTTTCATTATAGTAATCAACAAATCCGACCTTGTGTCAAGAGAAAAACTTGAAAAAACCAAAGCCCGCCTTTCGAAAACTGCACCTGTAATTTTTGTTTCCAGCAAAGACAGGTCAGGAACAACGATGTTGAGACACCAGATCCTTGCGTCGGCCGCTATAAAAGCCGGTATAAAAGGGCAGGATGTTATGGTCGGCACTCTGGGCTATCCCAATGTTGGCAAGTCCTCGGTAATCAACGGTGTTACAGGCCGGCACCGGGCAAGCACGTCTCCCGTATCCGGCCATACGAAAGGAGTTCAACATGTGGGCGCAGGCTCACGCATAATGTTTATAGATACGCCTGGAGTGATTCCTTTTGATGAAAAAGATGAGTATCTCCAGGGCCTGCTCGGAATAAAGGATACAACCCATCTTAAAGACAAAATCGGTGTCGCCCTGAAAATAATTGAAAAAATGCTTGCTGAAAATAAAGTGGCTCTTGAGTCCTTTTACAGTATAAAAATCGAAAACGAAACTTCATATGATGCGCTTGAACTAATAGGTAAACAGTGTAATTTCCTTCAAAAGAAAGGCGAGGTGGATGAAACACGCACCGCTACCAGAATAATCAATGACTGGCAAAACGGGCTGCTTTTAACTTAATTAAGATCTGTACTCTTATAGGCATCTTAAGAGTATTGCAGGATATAAATAACACACTTTCTAAGTCATTACGAATATTATTGAATGTATGAGGGGATGAAACTCTGACAACTGACCAGGAAATTCTTGCTAGAATCGAAGGAATTGAAAAGAAAATGGAAAGAATGGAAACTGTAATCGAAAACATTAATACCATTTTGAAAAAAGTCGAGCAAAATACCTATTTTGGGTGCTATATGCCAGAGGAGAAACTGGAGTGAAGGATAAAGAGAGATGAATTTTGGATTTTCAATATTTTACTTTTTCGACGCTATTTCTATTTTTTTCTTTCAGCTTTTCCATTTGTTCATCTTTTGAGCGTAGTTGATCATTAAGTATTTGGATATGGTTATTCAGATATTCTATTATAGCTTGCTGATTCTCGTAAGTATTTTCTTTTTTGATAAACTATTTTTAAAAACTTGGTAAATATTTATGCTAATTATAAAAGATAAATTAAGAAACATAAAGAACGCTAATAAAAAGCCTCCAGACCAATAAGGAGTGATTATCAGGGTACCAATACCAGCAAGAAATGATATGACTATAAGAACCCCTACATTTTCATAATATCCCGTAAAATCCCTTAATTTATTAACACTTTCATATTTTAACGTTTTACGAAGATCGGAAATTATGGAATTGAACTTAGTTATCATACTTTCGTTAAGATAATAATCTTGTACACTAAGAGTAATGCATTTTCTATTTTATACAAACCATTTTTCGTATTTTTCAGAGAATTCTAAGTCTTTTTTTGCAACTTTTTCTTTTCTGTCTGAATATATGTGAGCTAATGAAAAAACTACGGCTCCTGAGAATGCTAATGTGAAATAAAGCAGCTAAGCTAAATAAATTTCCATTTAATTTATTTAATGTATATAAATTAGACAGGTCAATGTAAGATATATTTGTAACCGAATTATTTATAGATTCTATATTAGTGTGTATTATATATGCAAAAAATTTCAAGAAATGTAAAGGATGACAATAAAGATAGTTTCAGATAAATAAATACATAAATACATAAATAAATACATAAATAATACATTAAAAAATAAATAATACATTAAAAAATAAATAATACATTAAAAAATAGATGGTCAATTTGTATCTAATTGATATTATATATTTGAAAATCGTATATTTATAC
>NZ_LMVP01000002.1 GCF_002287235.1 Methanosarcina spelaei | reverse complement strand
ACCGGGGAAGTTTTCCATCCCCGCAGCAAGCTAGCGGGGTATTCGACTGAAATAAGTTTCAATGGGTTAAAATAAAGTTTATAAGTGAGTTTACTTTCGATTTATTGTAAATCCATTTCATAATAAGTAAATTGTTAACTTAACTTTTCGAGGACATTTCAATATCTGGAAGTTCTTCAATTTCAGCGCCTCCTTCAAGGACTAAAGGAACCCCAGCATCCTGCTTTATAATGACCTTGGACTGAAGATTATATCCGAATATTTTCTTAAAATGCTTTTTCTGCTTCTCTACTTCCCAGATTTCAAGCTGGCACTCATGACGGGCGTGTGTTTCAAGCACCAGGCTGTCGGTAGAAGCTATGTAAAATCGGACGTGTGAAATAACTCCATTGTGAGAACGGTCCAACCCTTCAGCAATGCGGAGCAGGGCACTGAGAACTTTTATACTTTTTACGATATCTTTATTGAGCCCAACAAGATTAGGATGTTTCTTCTTAGGCGTGTTTTTACTGTGGAAATAGGCAAGATTTGCTATTATTTCAATTTCTTCAGGATGGAAACCTGGAAGATTGCTCTCCCTTATCAGGTGGTAGGCGTGAGCCTGGTGGGTATCATACGATAGAAATGTCCCTATGTCGTGCAGGGTGGAACCGTATTCAAGAAGTTCCCTTTCTCCTTCCCTGAACTTATAAATTCCAAGCGCCTGGATACTGTCAAAGAGCTCAAGGGCAAGTCTGGTAACGGTATGAGCATGTTCTTCATCGAAATTGCAGGTAAGCCCAAGCTGCATGATGCTGCGCTTTCTTACCGACATCTGCGTAATCATGTAGGAGAATTCACTCTTTGAGATATAATCTACAAGCAGCCCCTCTCGAAGCCCGCGTTTACTTATCCTGATTTCGGAAAGCCCCATCTCTTCCATAAAAGTTTCAATAATTGCAGCCCCCGCGATAATGATATCAGCTCTTTGCGCGTTAATTCCCGGAAACCTGCGCCTCTCTTCGAGGGGTATGGCGCTCATTGCCCTGACTATTTTCTTCAGGTCTTCATACTCCAGTTTCTCAAAACTCTCACTGGCTGTTTTATGCAGGTAGATAAAAGCGATTCTTGCAAGGTTTTCAATTGTTCCAGAGCTTCCAATTGAACAATTTATATCGTACTCGGAAAGGTCTTTTGTTACATCTGTAATCTTATGTCGAATGTGATTTTTAATCTGCTCGTACTGTTCCTCGGAAACAGGCCCGGCTTCTTCCGGCAAAAACATATTTGTCAGCCTGACAGCTCCAAGGTTAAAAGAATAAAGATAATAACACTGGGTCTGATCCCCTACCGATACTTCGGTACTCCCGCCTCCGATATCTATGAACAGAGCTTTTAAGTTTCCAAGCCGAAGCCCGCTTGAAACCCCAAGGTAAATGAGGCGAGCTTCTTCGGTTCCGGAAATCGTACAGACTTCCAGGTTTGCCTCCTCTTTCAACATTTCGAGAAGCTGAACCTTATTGCTCGCATCTCGCGTTGCCGAAGTCGCCACAGCTATGATCTCTTCTGCCCTGTAGGCTCTGGCAAGTTCCACAAACTTTTTACAGACAACAACTGCGCGTTCTATCGCTTTCGGTTGCAAAATCCTGTCTATGAATTCTCCATCCCCGAGCCGGACTGTTTCCTTCTGCTTGGTCAGGGGAAAGTAAGACCCATTGGGATTTATCCGGACCAGAAGAAGTCGGATGGAGTTAGTGCCTATATCGATAAACGCAACAACTCTGCCTTCGGAAATTCTCTCGGGTTCCATTGTTACCACCTGAAAGCCCTGTTTTTCTTTTCTCTCGAAGGAGTCGAGAAACTCAAAATAAGCTTCACAATACTAGTTCATATTTTTATTCTATTTGAGATTATTTAGTAGTGTACCGAAAGTTTGTAATCGTTGTTATTTTCACACAACCTCTTTCTATATGTTGAAATAGTTGATTATTTATATACATTATAAAAAAAGAGTATTAAGAAAGATGTTTTTAAAAAAAGAGTATTAAGAAAGATGTTTTTCCGGCTTTTTGGATATTCGTTATATGGAGATCAAGCCATTTGTCATTGAAAAACATGTATCTGTAGGGATTTAAAATACTTTTTGTGCTTCATGTCGAGGTAGAGTGCAGGAACCCCAGTATTCATATAAACCAGAGACAATTTAAGTTTATAGACACATTGAAGTTGCAAAAAATTTAGTTTTTTAATTTGTCATTTTGTTGTTTTTGGGCAGTGTGTCAGTTTTTCATATAACCATAAATCTCAAAAAGTTAGAATGTATCAATTCCATATCAGAAGCTCAATTTTCCCATCGTACAAGAAATGACTTTAATTTATAGCAAATTCACGGCACTGTCAAGGGAGGAGGCAATGAAAATGAAAACTAAATTTTTAAATTCTTTAGTTTCGGCGTTATTGATAATAGTAATAATTCCGGGATTAATACCCAGCATAGTATCTGCTGCAGATGGACAATTTGCAGACGGTGGAAACTCGACAAATAGTACACTAAACTCCAATCTCATTTTAGAAAAACTCTCCACTGACCCTGACTATCCAAAGCCCGACAGTAAGGTCGCTATTAATTCACTAGTTAAGAACACAGGAACTGAAGCCTCAGAGCCTACGAATATAATATATAAAATTGGCGAAACCGAGGACAAAGAAGAAGTCCCTGCAATAGAGGCTGGATCGGAAACATTAATTTCCCACACATGGATAACTCCTGACGAAGAAGGAACAGTGTCAATAAAAGCCTCTTTAGAAAACGTAGAGAATAGTGAGAAAGAAATTTCTGTGAAGGTAGTACAGGAAACACTTCCGGATCTGATAGTTGAAGACCTGTATCCAGAATCATCAACACAACCCGAAGCCGGAAAAACTTTGAATTTTACCTTGAAAATAAAAAATATTGGAGAGGAAACTGCCAGCAGTAGTACTGCAAAATATAGTTTTAACGGAACTTCAGAAGGAGAGATTTCTATCCCTGAACTTTCAGCAGGGACAAATACAAATGCAGAGTTTTCTTATACCCCTGGAAACGAAGAAAACATCAGTGTAACAGTAGTCGCAGATTCTGGGAATATCGTTAGTGAAAGTAATGAGGATAATAATAGAATGTCAAAAACCATAAGTATGAAACGCGAACTTCCTGACCTGAAAATAGAATCTATTTCTCTAAGCCCTGAAAACCCTCATCCTGAAGAAAACATAACCTTTACTGTAACAGTAAAGAATAATGGGTCTGCAGCTGCTGAAAACAGCCAAATTAATTACGATATCAAAGGAAACAATGAAAGTTACACTGGAGTTACATCGATACCAGCACTTGCAGCAGGCGAAACCGGAACAGGCACTTTTTTCTGGACTCCTGAAAACGAAGGGCAAATCGAAGTGAAAGCAACCGTAGATGTAGAAAACATCATATCCGAAAGTGATGAAACCAATAATGAGTTCACAAAAACCGCAACCGTATATAAGAAAACAGTTTCAAGCGACTCAGGAAACGATTCAGGAAATGAGAGTTCAGGATCTTCAAGTAGTGACTCCGGAAGTAAGAGTTCAGGATCCTCCAGCAGCAGTTCAGGAGGCGCCATTCTTTCTAAAGAGCCAGTAAGCAATGTAGAAGCAAAGGAGCTTGCCACCGGAAACGTTCAAAGTGGTTATCATGTCAAGTTCGATTTTCCGGAAGGCGTCACATGCATTACATATATCGAGTTCGACCCAATAAAAACATTAAAGAGGACAACCACAACTGTAGAAATGCTCAAAGATAAATCTACTTTTGTCTCAGAAGTCTCTCCTGGGAAAGTATATAAATATGTGAATATCTGGGTAGGAAATTATGGAGCAGGAGTCGCCAATTATTTTGAAAATGGATTTATAGAATTCAAAGTTGAAAAGTCATGGCTTGAAGAAAATAATATTAGCCAGTCACAGATAACTCTTCAATGGTATAATAAAGGCTGGGAGACCCTAGCTACAGAAAAAGTTAAAGAAGATACGAGTTACGTATATTTTAAATCGAAAACACCTGGATTTTCCTGCTTTGCAATAACCAGTTATTCTGCAGAGGGAAAAAATATATTGGAAGGCAATGGATTAGCAGAAGAGGGAGTGTTGAGAAACTGGAATGGTGAAACAAACAAGAGTGCCGTCAACGGAAGTGCAAAAACGGATGACAAAACCAAAAATCCTCTGGGGAAAGCCAAAATAATTCTGGCAATTTCTCTGCCCCTTTTCTTGATTCTTGTAGAGTACTTTGTAATGAAGAAAAAGATTTGAAAATCTCTTTCTTTATAATTTTAATTTGAAATTATGCGTGGATTATTGAAACCTATAAACAACAGACTAATTTTATAATTGAATCAAGTGTCGAGGATATGTTTTCTTTTTTGGAACTGATCAATAACTCACAGAAACGAACAGACAAAGAGTAATAAAGGAACAAAAAGAAGAGATTCTAAGAAGAGATTGTCTTTTTAACCTTTCTTAGAGCTTAAATCCCAGCTTCTGCTATTCTCAAGCATCCATGATTGAGAATCCAGTTCTTCTTCTTCAGGTTGCGGGTAGATCCTTTCAGTCTTGCCGTTAGGGAGCAGCAAGCGGGCTTTTACGTTATCTTTAAGATGAGTGCCAAGGATTACGTCCCTCACGACAGGAATATACTCGGCAGATATCGGAAAGAGAACTTCTACCCTGTTGTCCAGGTTGCGCGGCATAAGATCTGCGCTTCCCATAAGGATCTCTTCTTTTCCTCCGTTCCTGAAATAATATATCCTGGAATGTTCAAGAAAACGACCGACTATCGAGGTAACTCTGATATTTTCACTGAGCCCAATAATACCTGGCCTGAGGCAGCAGATTCCCCGAACAAGGAGGTCAATTTTCACTCCGGCCTGAGAAGCTCTATAAAGTTCCCGGATACACTGGTAGTCCACAAGAGAATTCATTTTAAAGATCAGGTGCCCATTTCCATACTTCTCATGCAGATCAATTTCACGCCTGATGCGCTCTAAAATCTGGTGCCTTAGAGTCTGGGGAGCTACAAGGAGTTTGATATAATGGTCCTTTCGCGAATATCCGGTAAGGGCATTAAAAAGGTCAGAGACATCCTTGCCTATGCATGGGTCACTTGTCAGGTAGCCCATATCGGTATATAGCTTTCCTGTGACTGCGTTATAATTTCCTGTGCTCATGTGCACATAATACCTGATACCTTCTTTTTCGGCCCTGACAACCAGGCACATCTTGGCATGAGTCTTACGTCCTGGGAAGCCATAAGCTACATGAACTCCTTTGCGCTCAAGTTCTTTTGCCCAGCCTATATTGTTCTCCTCATCGAAACGGGCTTTAAGTTCCACCAGAACCGCTACTTGCTTTCTCCGGTCAGCAGCCTTCATAAGGGCCTGAATTATTCTGGAATTGTCATCCACCCTGTACAGGGTCATTTTGATTGCCAAAACATCAGGATCGTCAGCAGACTCTTCCACGAAATCGATTACGGATTCGAAACTGTCATAGGGATGATAGAGAAAAACATCTCTTTTTTTCAGAGTTGCAAAAATTTGCTCTCTGTTCGCTAACTGAGAATGCTTTTTAGGCTCGAAGTGCTCATACTTAAGTTCAGGACGGTTGATCTGTGCAAGTTTGATGAGATTTGATAGTCCCAGAGGAGCCGCAGACCTGAACATAAGGGAAGGGGAAAGTTCCAGGTTTTTAAGGAGGATATCCGAGACTTTTATTGGCATAGTATAATCGGTCTCAAGTCTGACAACAGACCCGAAGTAGTTCCTGCCGACTCTCTGTTTTACAGCGGTCAGAAGGTCTTTGTCTCCATCCTCATCAAACCCAAGGTCTGCATCGCGTGTGATCCTGAAAGGATAAGCTCCCAGGATTCGCTGCCCGGGAAACAGAAGATCAAGGTTTGCAGCGATAAGTTGTTCAAGCCAGACGAAATGACCGTTTTTTAGCTCTTCCAGACTGGAAGTTATTCTCTCCTGGTCACCTTCAGGAACAACTATTAGTCGCATAAACATCGGAGGGATCTTGACCCTGGCAAAACGTTCCCCAAAATCTGGATCATCAATTAATACTGCAAGGTTAAGGCTGAGGTTGGAAATATGAGGGAAAGGATGTCCTGAATCAAAACCGAGAGGAGTAAGTAAAGGGAAAATATTTCTCTCGAAATAATCTCTCAATTTTTCTCTTTCTTTTTTAGAAAGCTCAAAGTAATTAAGGACTTTAATTCCTTTTTCCCTGAGAGCAGGCTCAAGCATTTTGTTCCAGCAACTGTCATTGAGAGGAAGCTGCCTGAGAAGCTCTTCCCGGATGATGCGAAGCTGTTCCTGTGCAAGCTCATCTGTCCGGTCATCTTTTGCAGCTTCCATTATTCTCTTCTGGATGCCTGAAACCCGGACCATGAAAAATTCATCAAGGTTACTTCCGAAGATAGAAAGAAACTTAACTCTTTCAAGTAGAGGATTGCGATCGTCAAAAGCCTCTTCGAGTACCCTGTCATTGAACTGAAGCCAGCTATACTCGCGGTCCGTGTATAAACATGGATCGCTGAGGTCAGGCATACCGGAAACTTCTACCCGAGTTCCTTTAACATTATCCATAATCAGCCTATCAAAATCTGCACACTGAATGGGGAAGTTCCGCTCCATTGCTATCACGCGTGACCTGGGTTTTGCACTTATTCAAACTAATCTTTAAAAATAATAAAAGATCTGAAGATAGGATCTCTGTAAATAGGATCTCTGTAGATCTCATGTTCAATTTCATTACCTGATTGGCACCCGGTTTTACTGGGTTGAAAAGAAGATATCCCCCGGGTTCACTCAAACAACTTAGTACAGTTAGCCTTAAGATAGTATAGTTAGCCTTAAGAAATTTTTCCTTGATAACATCAACCCTGTTAACCGATTAGAGTTTTGAGTCCTTTTGCAGAGGGGGAGCACAATCTCCTTATTAAGTTATCGGACATGCATTGACACCAAAATATATATAAACTTTTGTATCGGCCGGATTTCAGGGATCTAAGGAATCTCTGCTGACTCATTACTATTTATTAGTATATAGAACTAAAGATTTATAATATTATCTCTTCAAACCAATTACTGACAAAAACAAAAAAAAGATGCCCCAGATAAAAAAGAAAAAAAGTAATGGAAGATTGCCAGAAAAGGTCAGAAACTTCTAAGTAAATTCTTTATTAATATTTTTTAAATAGTGTACTAAAGTTTATTTAAAAGTTGCTTTTGAGCTGGTTTTAAATTTATCTTTTAAATGAGAGTAAAACTCCTGCTCTTTTCCAGTGGTCTTTCTGAACAGCCGTTCCACAATCAGCTCTGGAGTGCTTCGAGCAATACGGTTGTATACAGGGTTCCGGTTTACAATTAGTTCCAGATGGGAATCGAGCCCATCTGCCTCAATCCCATCAACTCTTACTTCAGTTCCGGTATTTTCAAGGATGAGTTCTGAAAGATGGGAAACAAAAACCCCAAGACTCTGTTCATTTTTGGATAGATATTCAAGAATTCCTGCTATAATTCGTGCAGAAGCTCCAGGCTCAGTGATGGATTCCAGTTCGTCCGCAAGTACCAGTTTTTCTGAGGCTTCGGAGAGCACTGAGAATTGCTTGAGTGTAGTCTCAAAAGCTCCTGCATCGAGAGTTCCTTTTGATTTTCCGAAGTAGTAGAATTCTTCTACAGGCCCGAGTTCAAGTTTTTTTGCAGGAACTGGAAAACCCATATACCCAAGAATTACGCATTGGGCAAGGAGTTCAAGTAGGGAAGTCTTACCTCCTGAGTTTACTCCACTCAAAAGTACAACTCTGTTTTCCATGCCTGCCGGGGAAAATCTAGTTTTTCCGATGGAATAACTGACAGGATCGATTTCTCCATATCGGGCTTTTAAAAAAAGATTTTCTCCACCTATAAAACCTATTCCAGTTTCAGGAATAAGTGTGGGCAAATTAAGCCGGAATTTTGTCGAGAAACAGGCAATTGAAAAACCCAGGTCAAAATCCAGGACTTTCCTGACAAGTTTTTCTACAGGCTGGTGAAAACCTGAAAGCATTTTTGCCAGTTCCCTTTTTCGGGCAAGCCGTGTTTTCTCAAGGCTATTGTTCAACTTTTGCCTGAGAAACTGCAACTGAAGTTGATTTGCGTAGAGAGGGTAGGAAATTTCATCAGGAAAGAGTGAGTCAAGCATTAGTTTTTCTTGCTTTTGAAGCCCTAGTTTTTCAGCAAGTTCTTCTTTGATTGCTTCAGTCTCAGTTTTATAGATTTTATTAAGTTCCTTTGTAAGCAGGTCTTTAATCTCCATTCCTCCGCTTACAAGCCTGACGAGTTCCTGCCCTCTAAGAGTAAGGGAACTTGCCTCAAGGGTTCGGTTCATGCGCTGGTTAGCCTCATTCAGAACCAAAGTCAATGCAGGGTCCAGGTTTTGAAGGGCTGCTCCGAGCCTGTCAAGTTCAGGATCAAAACCTTCAACAGGTTTTCCATCCTCACTGAGCTTTAAGAGAGCAGCCTCAAGTGTATCAAGCTTCTCTTTTGAAAGCTCCTCAAAAAGCTCAAAGTTCCCTGAACGGAGAGACGATACAATACTCAGGCAGGAACGGATGCAATCCAGATTACGCGCAAAAAACGCCAGTTCTTTTTCAGGCAAAACCTGCCAGAATTCAGCTCTGGAAAGGTCCTGGAAGTATTCGGGTTCAATGCCTTCGGGTAGATCAAAGCCAAGATAAGTATCATCAAAAACGATTACACTGGAGTAACCCCTTGCAAGGTCCACAAATTCCGATAAATTTTCTACGGCCTGGACAGGCAAAAAGTCCTGGAACTTTTCTCTAGCTGCTTTAAGAATTTTTGAATTTCCGCACAGAATTATCCGGTCCCTGACTCTGAGGTTCCCTGGAACTGGCCTGAGTTCACTGACTCTCGTAAGCAATTTTAGAAATTCGGAATTCTCAGGGAAGGCATTTCCCAGTTCAAGATACTCTCTTATGAAAGCCTGTCTCTCCCGGATAAGATCCATGCGTGAAGCAGGTAATGGATAAAAAAGGTTTAGTTTGTCCCTGGCATGCGTCGTATGGGCAAAACTTTTTATTAGCTCAAGCAGGCGAGAATAAAGATCCAGAGCTTCTTTTGTCCTGAGAAAGTCGGAAATTGAGCATCCCTCATCCACGGATCTGGCATACCTGGCAAGGGAAAGAGCAAAATTGCGGCTAATCCCGTTGACCTCAGAAAGCGAAGCTATATCACCCTCGCAAATAGCCTGAAGAGCAGCTTCCTCAGTTCCAAAATGCCCAGTCAGCCTATCGGCTACCCGTTCACCTATTCCATGAATTTCCCGCAGGCTTGAGAGCGGATGAGAAGTTTTCATACCCAAAATACTTTTCATATGCAAGATACTCTTGTTTCAATAAGTTCAGCTGGGCATTAAGCCCGTATTATTTACTTCAAAAGAAAGGCAAGTTCTTTTTCAAGATAGGGACGCATTGAGGTTGTATATCCGTGTGTTCCTTCAGTAACGTTATACATTGCTTTTGGCTCTTTTGCAAGGGAATAAGTCCTGAGCGCCAGATCGTGGGAGATTACCGGATCATTAAAAGAATGAATCAGCACGAATTTCGCAGGCGGAAGAGTAGAGAGATAAGTATCCGGGTCAATTGAACGATAAAAGCGGTAAGCTTCAGTATCATCTGCAAGGGAAGAATCAATTTCTTCAGTGCCGTACCCTGAGGTGCTGATTCCAATAACTCCTTTAAGGGAAGGGTTAAGAGCACAGGCAAGAATTGCAAATCTTCCACCATTGCTTTCCCCCATGATTGCAAGCTTTTTCGGATTAATTTCAGGCTGGGCCGCAAGCACATCTGAAGCTTTAAGAGCATCATAAACCATGGTATATTCCACGGGCTCAAGGCTGGTTTTGAAAAGTTCAAGGTCTCTTTCCGTATTTATGCCGCCCAGGTTGCGCTGGTCAAGAGTGAGAGTTGCATATCCCATTTTAGAAAGTTCAGCAGCCAGACCTTGCTCGGCTTCTTTGCTAACACCTGCCCCAGGCAGCAGAACCAGGCCAGAAGAAGAAAAGGAATTTGCAGGAACTCTTAAAAGAGCCTTGATTTTTTCTCCTTTACTTTCAAAAGACAGAAGTTTTAAAGTATCCGAGCTTTCAGGAGCATATACATCTTCGATTTCCTGAGATGTAAATACTGGCTTTTCTCGCTCTGGAAAAGATAGAATGCCTGCATCCGAAACCTTCCAGGGAGCCGTAGAGCTTGTAGAGTTGGAAGGATTATACAGGACTCCAAAAATACCCACAAGTATGAGAAGAAAACCCAGAAGAAAAATTGTGGGCTTGGAGATTCTAGTCCCTGAAGAAGCCCTGCGTTTAGTTTCTTTTTTTCCTGAATTCTGCCTGCTCAAGGAAACCCTGCCGAAAAAATTGCAATTACGGCCAGAAACCATTTACAGCACTTAAGAATAGTACTGCAATGCCAGCAATAGCACCGACAATAAGCACTATCTTGGGCTGGATTTGAACTGCATTTTTATCTGCTTCATAATAGCGCATGAGCCCTGCAGAAGACTGGAGCCCCGAACCTGATTTTTTAGCCATGTGTTAACACCTGTGTGAGCGCATTGATTGGGATATAATTTCACTGCCTTTACTTGCCTGTAATAGGTTTTCTGGCTGATAATTAAAGACTATGTGGAAGTTAACAGTTAAGAACTAGAATTAGCATAGCTGCTAATTAATTATGATGTTTGATAATTAATTATTGAGTTTGATAATTAACCATTAAATTTACTAACTAACTATTGAGCTTATTAATTATTAAATTTACTAACTAACCATTGAACTTATTAATTATTAAATTTGCTACTTAGGAGTCGTCACAGAACAAACTATGTATAAGTTTCGATTGGATGCCTTGATTTTCAAGATCATTATCACCAATTAAAAATTAACTTTATGAAAAGTTTGCCTAATCTGTTTTGTGACAGTTACTTAGTATTAAATTTGCTAATTAATTATCAAATTGCAATTAACATTGAATAACTGTTAAATCTCCTCTTAAATTTGGTAATGATCACTAATTTACAGTTCTGATATATAAATCCAGCAGAGAAACTTCTTGATAGCCAGGACTCAAAGAACTTGAAGGGAATTTGTCACTCTCTTGAAACAGGCAATTTTCAGACAAGTACTTCGTCCAGCAGAAAAGGTGGATAAAACACTCCTTTCTCAGTAATTATAGCAGTTATATTTTCCATGGGAGTTGCGTCAAAAGCAGGATTGAAAACTTCCACGTCTTTTGGAGCAAGCTGTTCAGATCCGAAAAAGCGCAACTCATCCGGGTCTCGAATCTCTATCTTTACACTGCCTTCCCAGCCATTGAAATCGAAAGTAGAGGTGGGGGCTGCTACGTAAAAGGGAATACCATGCTCTTTTGCAAGAATTGAAAGAGAATAGGTACCTATTTTGTTGAAAACGACATCCTGGGTAATCCTGTCAGCTCCTACAAGCACACTGTCTACAAGTCCCTGCTGCATTACCCATCCAGCCATAGAATCCGAAATAAGGGTTACTGGAATCTTATCCTGCATCAGCTCCCATGCAGTGATCCTGCTTCCCTGATTCAATGGTCTTGTTTCACAGGCAATAACCTTGATCTTTTTGCCTTCAGCAATTGCCGAACGCACAACCCCAAGGGCTGTACCCCAATCCACGCAGGCTAACCTGCCTGCATTGCAGTGTGTAAGTACAGTATCTCCGTCCTTCAGGAGTTCTGCTCCGGATTCACCTATCGACTTGTTGGTGACTACGTCTTCTTCTGCAATGTCCCTGGCTTCCCGAAGGGCAATTTCCCGGACACCTTGAACATCAAAGGCATCCGAAACCGCTTTCAGAACCCTGTCCACACCCCAGCTAAGGTTTACTGCTGTAGGGCGAGTTGACTTAAGGGTTTTTCCCGCAATTTTAAGGTCTCTTATTATTGTTTCGAAATCTCTAGCCCCACTCAGGAAAGCTGCAAGGGCAATCCCGAAACCTCCTGCTACACCTAGAGCAGGCGCGCCTCTTATCCTGAGAGATTTTATAGCCTCACAGAGAGAACTAAGGGTTTTGCATTCTATTATCCTGTACTCTTTAGGGAGAAGGGTCTGATCTACCAGCACCACAGAGTTGGACTCTTCCTTCCAGTCAATTGTCCTCATTAAATCACTTTCCGATATAAGCGTAAGATTCTGCCGGAAAAGTTTCCGCTTTTCTTTCAAGCTCCACATAAGATAAAAACCTATTCAACTGACACGGCTCGTTACTCTCTTCTCGTTATCGTTATCGTTATCCAGCTACTCTCTTGTTTCACTATCCAAGTGTTCTGAGAAACTTAAAAAACAACATTAAAGATGATCCTTAAACTCCAAATAAATAGAAAAATGCGGCAAGCCAAGCTTCTGGCAGCCGGCATCCATAATAAAAACTTTGTTTAGAGAATAAGTAACACGTGAAATATAAATAAACCAAACCCTTTTTCCATATAGCAAACTTACATATAATAGATTTATAGAGTAACAGAGCAATAAGACAAGACTTAAAATCCATAGTTAAAATACAAGAAGTCGTAATTTTCAGAGATATAAATCATTAAACTTCATGGACCTTGAATCCGTAAATCCTTGAATCTATAGATTTAAAAATCATAAGAGATCTGTCATTTCATTAATGCGGTTTATGAGAATCTGGGTATTCATCGGAGAGTAAGCGCTTATGACAAAAATAAAAATAGCAATTGCAGGAATCGGGAACTGTGCAAGCTCTTTGATACAGGGCATTGAGTACTATAAAGCCGAGGATAAAGAACCCATAGGACTGATGCACAGGGAAATTGGAGGGTATAAACCTGAAGATATTAAAGTTGTTGCTGCCTTTGACATTGATGCCAGAAAGGTAGGAAAAGATGTTTCTGAGGCCATCTTTGCTCCCCCGAACTGCACAGCGGTTTTTTGTCCTGATGTTCCGTCTACAGGTGTGAAGGTTAAAATGGGCAGGGTTCTCGACGGGGTCTCTGACCATATGAAGAACTATAAGGAAAGTCAAACTTTTGTTGTCAGCGAGGAACAGGAAGCCACAAAAGTCGATATAGTGAACGAAATTAAAAACTCGGGTGCCGATATGCTTCTCAATTACCTGCCTGTAGGTTCTGAAGAAGCAGTCCGTTTTTATGCCGAGTGTGCCCTTGAAGCAGGTGTGGCTTTCATAAATAATATGCCTGTTTTTATCGCAAGCAATCCTGAATGGGCAAAAAAATTTGAGGAGAAAAATATCCCAATTATTGGTGATGATGTCAAAGCCCAGCTTGGAGCTACTATTACGCACAGGATTCTTGCAGACCTTTTCGAAAAGCGAGGCGTAAAACTCGAGAGAACATACCAGCTCAATACCGGAGGAAACACGGACTTTCTTAACATGCTCAACAGGAACAGGCTTGCTTCCAAAAGGGAATCAAAGACCGAAGCTGTGCAGTCCGTGCTTTCCAGGAAGCTTGAGGACGACAATATTCACATTGGGCCAAGCGATTACGTTCCCTGGCAGAAAGACAACAAGGTTTGCTTCCTGAGAATGGAAGGAAAGCTTTTTGGAGATGTGCCTATGAACCTTGAACTACGGCTTTCCGTAGAAGACTCTCCGAATTCCGGCGGTGTGGTAATCGATGCAATCCGATGCTGCAAGCTAGCTCTTGACCGTGGAATCGGAGGTGTGTTGTATTCTCCTGCTTCCTACTTTATGAAACATCCGGCAATTCAGTACCCTGACGACGAAGCTTACAGGCGGACTGAAGAATTTATATCTGGAACCAGAGAACGTTAAAATTCTGGTTAGAGGTTCCTGTAAAAAGGAATTCTAAAACCCCCGGAATACCGGGAGTTTTAAGTTTTTCTGTCCAGAGTTATCAAAAGAGTGATATTAAAAAGCTCTTCTAAGAATATTTCCCGATTTATTAATTCGGTTTATCGAATCTCTTTAGCTCAGCGAATTTACTCAACTTAGCAAATTCCTTCGACTTAACGAATTTCTTCGACTTAACGAATTTTCTCAGTTTAGCGAATACCTTCGGCTGTAATTCTAAATTCTGCACTCGAACCTTCCGGGCAGGACCGATGTTTATACAGAATGGCACGTCTGGTTCCTTCGCCAGTTTTTTCAAGCTGGATAATCGTCTTTGAAATGTGTTCCAGAGAACTACCACCAAGCGGGCGCACCCCTCCTGAGGTAATATCGGAATACACCTGATTAGTTATGACTGCAACAAAACCGTATTTGCGGGCAAGAGCATGCAAAAATCCTATCTGGCTAGCAAGTTCTCTGCGGCTTTTCATGCCTGTCTCATCGTCTTCAAGCTCGAACCTGTAGTATGAGGTTGCAGAATCCAGGATCACCAGACCGATATTCTCACTAGCTATTTTCTCCACCTCTCTTACGGCCGCATATTGTTCCTCAAAATTCAGGGGTTCATAGATAATTATGCTTCTGGCTATTTCTTTTGCGTTTTCCCCTGCAATTTGTTTGAAACGGACAGGAGAAAGCCCTTCGGTATCTATGAAGATGACTCTCTGCCCTTGTTTTACGCATTCCACTGCAAGCTGAATGCAGATATTTGTTTTCCCGGTTCCTGCAGGTCCGAAGATTTGAGTCACAATCCCTTTCTCGAAGCCTCCTTCCAGAAGTTCGTCAAGGGGCTTGCAGCCGGAAGATAATAATTTCTCTATGAAATGACACCTCTTTTGTACTTGATCAATATAACTGACCCATGATATAACGTTTTTTTATGGTTTTCAACCGTTCCAGGAAAATTAAAGATTTTCTAAGAGGAATAGAAAAGATAAGGGGATATAAAAGAAATGCTCGGGTATAGGTCCTCAACCTTGCTAAGAATTAAAAGATTTCATAAGAGTAGTGAAAATGAAAAGGATATTTTGGTAATATTTTGTAAAGTTTCGAGGAATAATTCCTTATACATGTTAGCCGTACCTGTACCCGGCAAATCATCTGCGGATATTCCTTAAAGCCGTCCGTGCGTGAAATGATTTAACCAAAGATGGCAGTTTTGCAAAAGCAGGAGTCCTTAAATTTATTACCAGATTTGGTAACAAAGAGAGAGTCTTTGTATACAAAAAAAGGGTGTTATTGTATCCAGACAAAAGGATTATTGTATTCAGAGCTGAGTTGAAAAACGATTATTAAGTGAAATAGCATTTAGAATATTTACCTCAAAATAAAGGTCATTTTCATTTAATAGAATGAAAAAAACAATATAAAGGGGAACTTTTTAGAAGCCGTACCCCTTTCCGATATTGCTGACTGATATTTGAAAAGGCACATTTGTAGGGACTATAAGGGTTAGCTGAGGAATGGTAACCCATGTGGGGCTTTGTTTTATGCTGTAGTGCGCTCTGTACCTGCGCGCTCACCCCGAATACAATAGAAATAAATATGAGATGTATGGACGAGTGTAAGAACGAAGCAAGCCCTATGCAAGAAAAGGTAGCTAAAAATCAGATTAAAAATTAGAGTAAAATCAGAGGGACGTAAAGCATGGCAAAAATAATCATATACACAACGGAACGCTGTCCGAAATGCAATAAATTAAAAACTTTCCTGGAGGCACACTCAGTCGCTTTTGAGGTAGCCGACATGTCTACCCCCGAAGCTCTAACGGAACTGCGTTTCAACGGAGTCTTCACAGTGACAGCGCCTGTTTTACAGATCAATGATACATTCCTTACGCACGAGGAAATCTTCAGTGGGGGAGAAGTAAACCCTGAAAAAATCCAGGAAATCCTGCGATGAAGAAAATCCTGTGATAATAAAGGTCTGAAATTAAAAATAAATGAATATTTCTTCAAATTCATTATTAAACTCTATTATTAAGACAATCACTGAAAAATTAAGACAATCACTGAAGATGAGAAAATGACAAGCGAGATTCTCTTACCAGATTACCAGTTATCTGACAACCAATCAGCCCAAAAGACGCTTGAAGAATTGTCCGTCTCTCCTCTCCCCAAAAACGACCAGTTATCTGATAACCAGCCAGTGCAAAAAACCCTTGACGGGCTGTCTGTTTCCCCTCTTCCAAAGGTAAGGACGACAGATGGTTTCATTCTTAACTGGGATAGAAACATCATTGTAAACCAGCTTCTGAAAGAAACAAAATTAAGCGAAGTTTTCTATAATAAACCCTCAATCACAAAAGAAGAAGCTATTGAGATTGCGAAGGATGCAGAAAAGATCATTAAAAAGATGAATCTTAAGTTTCTCTCAGGTCCTCTTATCCGGGAAATAGTAAACAATATTCTGCTTGACAGAGGGCATGTTGAATGGAGAAACATAATGACCAGAGTCGGAGCCTCGGTCTACGACGCCTATGAAATCGATACTGGTTACGGCTTTGAAGCAAATGATAACGCAAACCAGCTGAATAACGCCGAGACCTCACATAAAAGAAAAGCCGACAAAATGTCCAAAGAGCAAAATCTCCTTCTGATGCCAAAAGAACTTGCCGACCTTCACCTTAATGGAGATTTTCATATCCATGATCTTGAATATATGGGTACAAGACCATTTTGCCAGGACTGGGATCTACGTTACTTTTTTTACTATGGGCTCATGCCTGACGGAGTAGGAACTCAATCAAGCGTGGCAAAACCTGCAAAGAATGCTGAAGTAGCTTTCCTTCATGCTGTAAAAGCTATGGGTTCAGCTCAGACAAATTTTGCAGGCGGGCAGGGTTTTTACAATTTTCTGACTTTTATGGCTCCCTATCTTGAAGGCAAGTCTGAAACCGAGATAAAACAACTTATGCAGATGTTCGTCTATGAGATGATGCAGATGATGTGTGCAAGAGGCGGACAGACTGTCTTTTCATCTGTTCAGCTTTCTCCCGGGATTCCGAAGCTCTGGAGAAACATTCCTATTGTCGCTATGGGTAAAGTTTGGGACGGAAAGAAGGCTCCTCTCAGAACTTATGGAGAATTTGAAAAAGAAGTCCGTCTCGGGTTCAAGGCTCTTATGGATGTTATGCTTGAAGGAGATGCCTGGGGCAAGCCTTTCAGCTTCCCAAAACCCGAAATCTCCATTGAACCTGACTTTATGGAAGAAGACAAAGAATTCAATAGAGCTCACCCTGAGCTTCCGACTTATAAAGAGCTGTACAGGATGACCTTTGAGCTGGCTGCTAAATTCGGGACTCCTTACTTTGATAACCAGCTTCCTGAGTACAGAGGAGCAGGAGAAGGGATTTCGTGTTATCAATGTTGTGCGTATCAGTTTTCTGCAAATCCTACTGATGATAAAGAGTTCGATGATAAACTTCATTTCAAGGACGGAAAACACTTTTCAATGGGCTCATGGATGGTCCTATCTTTAAACTGCCCAAGGGTCGCATACAGAGCTGAACATAATGATGAAAAACTTTTCAATGAGCTAAAGACCCTGATGAATCAGGGAGTGGAAGTTTTCAAGATCAAACGTAGATGGATGAATAGTCTGATCAAGAAGAACAGAATTCCCTTTGCAGCCCAGTGTCCCAAAGATCCTGGGACAGAGGAAAAAGGGGCTATAGCTGTGGACTTCGAAAGCCTTGTCTATACTATCGGAGTAGTAGGAATCAATGAAATGGTCCAGTACCATACAGGCTATCAGATCCACGAGTCTCCTGCTGCTTATAAGCTTGCTATCAGAACTATGTTTGAAATGAAAATGCACGCTCAAAAGCTTTCAAATGAAAATGGTATGGAGATTGCTCTTGCAAGAACGCCTGCAGAAACGACAGCCCAGCGCTTTGCAGTCTCGGACCTCCTGCATAAAGAGTATGCCGACAAGGCCGAATTTACAATTAAAGGGAATTTAGAGGCCGCAAAGAGTGAGTTGAACCAGACGCATGACCTGCCAATCTACTATACTAACGGGACTCATGTTCCAGTTAATGCAGATATATCTCTGCCTGAAAGGATAAAGTATGAACATACTTTCTTCCCGATTGTGGACGGCGGAAATATCATGCATGTCTGGCTTGGAGAAGGACAGCCCGATCCTGACGGCCTTCAGGAGCTTGCCATGCATATAGCAAAGAACACCCAGACAGGTTACTTTGCCTTTACCAAGGATATGACCGTATGCACCGATGAAGGATACGTAGCCGATGGGCTGCTGGATAGATGCCCGAAGTGTAAGTCCGAAAATGTGCAGCACCTCTCAAGGATTACAGGATACCTTCAGTCGGTCGAAGGCTGGAACAAAGGCAAACGTCAGGAACTTCTGGACAGAAAGCGATACAGCACAAGGGAACTCAGGTAAGGGTCCCTTAACCCTTTTATTATACGTAAAGGCGTGAGAACGGTAGGCCATGAAAGTAAACTACGCAGGTACTGTCCCTCTTTCGACCGTGGACTGGAGAGGGAGGGCTGCAGTTACTATCTTTTTTAGGGGATGCCCCCTTCGCTGCCCCTACTGCCAGAACCATCCCTACCTCCAGGGACTTAACCTTGTAAAATTGGAATTCGTACAAGAGCAGATTAAAGAATCAAAACCCTTTGTGAGTGCAGTTGTATTTTCAGGAGGGGAACCTTTGATGCAGAAAGCAATTGTGCCTCTTGCGGAGTTTGCAAGAGAAATGGGGCTTTCAATTGGGGTTCATACAAACGGCTACTATCCTGAAACAGCAAGCGAAATGGTTAAACGAAAGCTGGTTGATAAATTTTTTATCGATATAAAAGCTCCTCCGGATGATCCCGAACTTTATGGTAAAATTACGGGCTTCGAAGAATATGAATCAGTGAAAAAAAAGCCTGAACAAGTTACTGCATCTATAATAAAAACGCTTGAAATTGCAGACTCCTGTGACTTGGAACTGGAGCTTCGGACGACATTAATTAGAGATTTTATAGGAAGCAAGGAAGAAATTACCAGCATAGCTGCCTGGATCTCGAAACATATGAAGAACGAGGAACTTACCTATGTACTGCAGCAGGGGATTCCGGAACATAGTTTGCAGGAAAATTTAAGAGAGCTGCGGGTTCTGGAAAGGGAAGAACTATATGAACTCGGTAAAATTGCAAAAAGGTTTCTGAAAAATGTGAGGATAAGAACAAAAGAAAGCGGAGAAGAAATAATCTCTAGCTCTGTATGACCGAACCTGACAGAATCCAGAGTCTGGTTTGTCTAATCTTATCTGATGTTTATTGATATGAGACTGTATTGATATGAGACTGTATTGATATGAGACTGTATTGATATGAGATTGTATTATTGATATGAGATTGTATTGATATGAGATTGTATTGATATGAGACTGTATTGATATGAGACTGTATTGATATGAGACTGTATTGATATGAGATTGTTTTTTCTTCTTGTACTTTTCTTTTTTTGTCCGAAACGCGAATAAAGTGTAAAATATTCTCTTTTAGAGTCCTACAGAAAACAATGCTTTAAGTTCAAATGAATTTGAAGTTTACAAAAGTCTTATACATTCCTAGAGATAAAATGAAAATGTGAAGCCTTTAAGAAATTTATTTAAGAAAATTTGTTAATTCAATGCTAGTGGAAAGAAGTAGAATTTTTAGAAAAATATATCATCCAATGCTGAAAATGATTCTGAGAAGACTGTTGTAATTTTTGTGTAACTTTACATGTTACACAAATTAAATAAAGGAGAGGAACTCAGTGTTTTTTGGCTCACATAATGCATTTATTTATAGAAAAGAAAACAAGAATTAACATTTTCAAAAAAGACCATGAAAAACACAAGAGTATCTTCAGTTGGAGAGCGCGCTCTAATCTCCATTTTATCGGAGATTTTCAAAACATCTGATGGCAGGGAGAAAGAACAGGAAGGAATCCTTATAGGCGCAGGTTCGGATGACTGCGCCGTCATTGACCTGAAAGGTGAAGACTGCCTGGTTGTTACTACCGATATGCTGCACAGGACTACTGATTTCCCGGAAGAGATGACACCCTGGCAAATAGGCTGGATGTCAGCAGCCGTAAACTTCAGTGACATCGCAGCCATGGGTGCAGAGCCCACAGGACTTGTTATGGCAATTGGAATGCCAGTTGATACCGAAACTGCTTTTGTTGTATCCCTTGCAAAAGGTATGCAGGCATGCGCCGAATTCTGCGGAACTGCGATAATCGGAGGCGATCTTGATACACATGCAGAACTGACAATTACAGGAACGGCACTTGGCAGGGTAAAAAAAAGCCAGCTCCTTCTTCGGCGCGGAGCAAGACTAGGTGATCTTGTCTGTGTCACTGGATATACAGGATCGGCCGGAGTAGCTCTGGAAGCCCTTCAGTCAAGAAAACAAGTAAGTGAAAACATTCTAAAAGCACTTTTTGAGCCTGTCCCGCGCACGAAAGAAGCAAGGATACTTGCAGAGTCAGGAGCAGTCACATCCATGATGGATACAAGTGACGGCCTTGCGATGTCCCTTTATGATCTCTCCAGGCAGAGTCATGTAGGCTTCAGGATCAGAGAAAGTGCCCTTCCTATCCTCAAGGAGGTCCGTGAATTTGCTTTAAACCCGGATAAACTGAGGGAGTTTGCTCTTTACACAGGTGGAGACTTTGAACTTCTTATTACAGTTAACCCGCAAAAGATCAAAAAAGTACAAAATATATGTAACTTAGTCGTTATAGGAGAATGTACAAAGTATGAAGCAGGCATTGTACTCGAATCCCCGGAATGCAAGCTTATAACTATAGAGCAAAGAGGATACCAGCAGTTAAAAGCTAAAGCTGTTGATAGATCCACTGATTAAAGGTAAATTACCCCCGTGAAACAGAAGCCTGGATTAGAAAGATGAAAATAAAGAACTCTTGGTTTAAGCCCGAAAGTTTACAAAAATAGATCAAATGTCAGAATAAACTGACTAAACTCATAATAATTTATGCACAAGGTTCAGAAGGATAGAACATGAAAAAAACTAGTTTACAGATATTTACAGCAATTCTGGTGCTAGGTCTATTTTGCGGAACTGCAGCTGCAGCCCCGAGCATAATAGCAGCAGTGCCTGGAGAGAATGCGACTGTCAATAAGATAGTCGGCGAGACTCAAGATTTTAGCATTCAAACAAACGAGTCAGCAACTATTGACTGGCAGGTTGACGGAAGCACTGTTTCCCAAACATCGTATGATAGTGCAACAAATACCTCTACCCTCAATCACACCGTTAATCAAGGTACATACAATGTTAAAGCGACTGTTCAGTCAACTGGAGATAATAGAACCTGGAGTGTAACCGGAGGATCAAACGTACCGGTGATCACATTATCTACTCCTTCATCACCAACGGTTAACAATAACATAGGAGAATCAAGAAAGTTTACTGCAACTGTTAGCCCTACATCAAACGTGACATGGTATGTTGATGATGTCCAGGTTCAGAAAAATGAGTCTGTCACTGAGGCATCATATACCAACACTTCTGCAACACAGGGTACGCATACAATTAAAGTGAATGCAGAAAATGAAAATGGCAGTGCAGAATCAAAATCCTGGACATGGAAAATGCCAACTACCGGAGGATTATCTGTTAATCTTGACCCCTCCGAAGGAACTGTTTCAGTCGATAAAGGAGTGTCTAAAACTTTCAAAGTCAATTCCAGCACGGATAACCAGAATGTTAATGTTGAGTGGCTTGTTGGTGACGAATCAAAGAAAAAGGATGGAAGTGTAACCTCTTCTTCATATGACTTTGAAGAAGACAGTGCAGGAAATTATACCCTCAAAGCAGTGATCAGTGATCCCAACGGCGCTTATAATTCATCGACAAAAACATGGACTGTGACCGTCGGATCTACAGACAATTCAACTGGGAACAGAATATGGGAAGAGGGAATGCCAGAAACTTACACATGGACTGCCCAGAGTTACTCAGGCTTCTATTATGACCTTGATTCCGGAGTATCCTCAGAAGAGATGACCATTAAGGATATAGATAGAAGCATAAAATCAGAAAACATTGAGTACTCCACAAAACCTACCAAAACTGATTTTGAGTACAATGCATGGGGTTCGTACCAGATAATCGGCTTCATGGCAGAGAAATACTTCGCAGGGTATACTGAAAATTCCACGGTTATAGACGATGACATTAGTCCCATTTCCGAAGGTATTCTTTCCAAGATTCTCATAGACAGTGACGATAAAAAATCAGCAAATGCAGGAGATTCACTTGTTCTCGAAGAAGGATATTCCCTGAATATCGTGGAAGTGGATATCAATGGAAAATCTGTCAGGGTCCAGCTTGAAAAAGATGGCGATGTAGTAGACGAGGCATTCCTCCAATCAGGCGAGAACTATGTCTATAAAACTGATCTTGGAAAAGCAGAAGATGTGCCCATAATCATTGCTCATATCGGTTCGGTTTTTCAAGGAAATGAAAATTCTGCCGTATTCATACAGGGTCTCTTCCAAATTTCGGACCAGTACACCGAAGTCAGTAATGGAGATACCTTTGGGGAAATGAAAGTAACTTCCGTAAGTAGCAGTGAAATAAAGATGGAGAATGATGATAGCGTCGGACTTGATAAGGGAGATACTGTAGACCTTATGGGTAAAATACAGCTTCAGGTAGCTGATGATAACACACTGCGCTTTGCCCCGACTCTTGACACCTCGGAAGCTGGTGAATACGAGCTGCGTGGGACTGTCTATGACAGGGACATTAATGGTAACTCACCCCCTAGCTGGACACCCCTTAACTTTGAAGGTTTCTATTACAACATAGACGAAGGAATCGGGACTGAAAACCTTACAGTGGAAGAGCTTAAAGACAGGAATATACCTTCAGATAAACTAGTTTACAAGTCCACACCTCAGGCTGTTGATTTTGATCACAAAAAATGGGGCAATTTCACAGTTATTGGTTTCATGGCAGACAAGTACTTTGCCGGATACACTGATGACTCTGTTAATGGGTCTGTTGATGATGTGAGCCTTCTTTCGAACAATATTCTCTGTAAAGTCCTTACCGACAACGACGACAAAAAGTCTATGGATTCGGGTTCTGCCCTTACCCTTGAAGATGGTTATTCTTTGAATATCGTGGAAGTAGATATCAATGGAAAATCTGTCAGGGTCCAGCTTGAAAAAGATGGTGATGTAGTAGATGAGGCATTCCTCCAATCGGGCGATGACTATGTCTATAAGACTGATCTTGGAAAAGCAGAAGATGTGCCCATAATCATTGCTCATATCGGTTCGGTTTTTCAAGGAAATGAAAATTCTGCCGTATTCATACAGGGTCTTTTCCAAATTTCGGACCAGTACACCGAAATCAATAATGGAGATACTTTTGGAGAGATGGAAGTCACCGGTGTCTCTGAAAGCGGCATTACAATGAAAAACGATGATGATATCGGGCTTGACAAGGATGAGACTACTGAAATAATGGGCAATATCAGTTTCAAGACTGCTGATGACAATACTCTCAGATTCTACCCCTTCGTGAGTGTTGAAACTGGAGGTAATGGAAATGACAACAACTCACTGAAAATAGATGTGCCTGATAAGATCTATGCCGGAGATACGTTTAATATCGAAGTAACTGCTGGCAATAAGTCTATAGCAGGCGCTAATGTTTCGGTTAACGACAGTAGTATAGGCGAAACCGATGATGGTGGAGTCGTTGAATATACAGCCAAAGATGTCGGTACCTTCAAAATAACTGCAGAAAAGGACGACTATAAAACTGCAAACAAAAATATTAACGTCAGTGCTCCGAAAGGAGAAATGGTAATTACCGTTTCACCTGAGACAGTTTATGTTGGAGATACCCTGAACATTGAGATTGTCAAAGCGATCGGTGGTGACCCAATTGAGGGTGCAGACGTATCGATTGATGGAACCGTCATTGGTAAAACAGATTCCAGCGGAAAAATCACCTACAAGACAGATAAAAGTGGCAATTTTGAATTGGATGTAACAAAGGAAGGATTTGAGGACCAGGAAGTAAACGTAAAAGTAAAAGACCTTGAAGCTACCTTCAAATACTCAAACCTGGTAATCAATCCTTTAGAGGTAAGTGCAGGAAAGAACGCAACAATCTCAGTTAACCTAGGAAACACAGGCAATGCTGCAGGAAACGAAAGTGTAAAGTTGCTTATTAACGGAAACGTAAGCGACTCAAAAGATGTTTCCCTGGGCATTGGGAACAATACTACTGTAACCTTTGAGCACGTAGAAGAAGTACCAGGAAATTACACGGTAGAAATTGGAGGAGAAACCGCAACCTACAATGTAAAAGAAAAGTCTTCCTTACTGTTCTACGCTCTTGGACTCATTGCCCTGTTAATAATTGGTGGAGCTGCTTATTATTTTACAAAGGGTGGCGGAAACATGGAAAAACTATCTGAGCAGATAAAGGAGCTTACTAACTCGATAAAATCCAAAAAATAAAGCGGTAGGAAAATAAAAAACTCAGAGATAAAAAACTCAGAGATAAAAAACTCAGAGATAAAAAATTCAGAAATAAAAGAATAAGACTTAGAATTCCCGCGTTAACCTCAAAACGCGGATTTTTCCTATTTTTAAAAACTATTCAAACTTGGTTTAAGTTCAGCAGTCTTTCAGAGTTTTGCTGACAGATATTCTGTGTTTTTAACTTTAAGAAATTTTTTGTTCCACACGAAGCAGCATTTATTTCTAGCGCTAGATGTAGTTTTACTCCATCTTTTTGAGCGCAAGCTCAATGGCATCTATAAGGCTGTTCTTCGGGATAATGGTTGTTACTGGAATATTGAGGATTTTTTCCACTGTAGGGCTCACTATAGGAGCGCAAACAAGGGCTTTTGCTCCATCCCTTTCAGCGTTAACGGCTGCTATTATGGCTTCTTCCATTGAGGTTGCCGAGTATTCCCTGATTGTGACTAGCCTACCAGCTATCTTTTTCTTTGTTTCTACGATGTTATCAAGCACTGAGCGAGTTGCAATCACAGCTATAAAATCTCCACTATCTGTTTCTTTAATATCACGGATGGTTTTCACGATCTGACGGAGAGTTTTAATATTGGGATCCCGGTTCCCTGACAGGATTTTGTAAAGGGTACTCGGAGGGATATTTGCTTTTTTGGCGAAATCCACTGCAGTAAGATTAAGATCCTCCTTTATTACAGTGGAAAGCGTTTTTTGAAAAACCTCATCTGACTCGAATGCGGATTTGATAACTTTGTCTGCAACATTCATAAAATTCGACCTTTTAAATTCCGTAAAGAATTTTTACAACGGAAAATAATCTACATTTCACAGGAAATTAGTCCTTAATGAGAAAATATATCCAGATATATTAATACATTTGGGATATAATCAAGGCTTCTTTGAGAGATTATATATAGGGAGTGTAAAAATATTAATACACCGTTAGGTATTTATTTTTTATTTTTACCAGGATTCTTATCTGAAGAAAAATAAACTTTATTGTAAAAGAGTTTATGGATAGTTTATGGAAAGCTGACAAAAAAACTAGAAACTTGTTGATTTTTTAATAGGAGGACACGCTTCCAAAAAACGACATTTTAAGATGCCATTTTAAGTTATGAAAGTTACCACCTTAGTTCCCAAAATTTAAGCGCATATATGTAGTAATGAGAATCTGCGAGGTCAGAAGACCACGATTTTGAAATTCTGCTACAAATATTATGTGCTTAAACTTAAGCGCATACTCCGATATCAGGAGACACTTATGCGCCTAAAAATGCGGAACTTAGGTTACCATTATATGGATCAATATCAGTATATGGACTATTGTTAATATAGGAATAATTGTCAGTAATATAAGTAATTATCAGTACATGAATAATTATCAATAAGATTATTACCAGTTCTAAGAGTATCGAGGTGAAACTTTGAAGAAATTAAGCATAATTGTACTTGTTTTACTGCTAGTCGCATCAATTTTCGTATCTGGATGCGCATCTAATGATAAGAGCAATGTCACCGAACTGAAATTTGGCTATCAACCAAGCACCCATCAGATCGCATATATGACAGCAGCTGAAAAAGGATGGTGGAAACAAGATCTTGCATCTTATGGAGTTAAAGATATTACAGAGAAATCTTTCCCTACAGGAGATCCTGAAATGGTAGCTCTGAAGACTGGAGATATAGATGTAGCCTATGTTGGAGCAGCTCCTGTTATTACAGCCATCAGTCAAGGCGTTGATGCAAAGATTGTTGCACCTGTGCAGATAAACGGCTCAAGTCTTGTACTCAGGTCTGAATACAAATATGAAAGTCCTAAAGACCTAAAGGGACGTACCATTGCTACCTACCCACCAGGAACAATTCAGGATACAGTACTCAGAGAATGGCTCAAGAAAAATGGGCTTGACCCTGATAAAGATGTGTCAATTCGTCCAATGACTGCTGGAGATGCCATTACCGCTATCTCAGCCAATACCTCAGGCAAACCGGCTGTTGACGCTGCCTTCCTACCTGAACCATCCCCTACAGTTATCGAAAAACAGGGCGCTGGACGTACTGTTGTGAAATCCGGACAGATGGATCCAAACCATGCCTGCTGTGTACTCGTAGTTAGTGGAAAACTCATAAAGGAGCATCCAGATATTGTGGAACAAATTATAAAGACGCATATTAACGCAACAGAGTATAATAATGCGCATATGGATGAAGCCGCCCAGATTTTCTCGAATAAGACTTCAGTTGATCTTGAAACTGTAAAGACATCCTTAAAAGAATGGGACGGAGCCTGGATTACAGATCCATCACTCGTTGAAGACTCAACTGTTAATTATTCGAAAACTCAGTATGATCTTGGATACATCTCAAAAACTCTGACAAAGGATGATATCTTTGACACTAGCTTCTATGATAAAGCTGTCAGTGGAAAATAAGAAAGGATAAACAAAAACATAAATTAGAAAGGTGTTTAACTGCCTCTATTTCAAAAAGGCAATTTGAACCCTTATTTTTTATGGAAATAAAACTGCCGGAAGGATAAAAAAGTAAAGATTCTTTTATTAGAGACATGAAAATGAATTTCATAAAAACAATAGAAGAAAAAGGTATTGAGGTACTCTCTCTCATAACCGCAGTCGCGATATGGCAGATTGTGGCAGATAAGGTCGTGCATGACACGTTTCTTCTGCCAAGTTTTTATGATGTAATGAGAGCTTTCTTTACCATAGTGAAAAGTGGACTAATTTTTACGGATATATTGACAAGTTTACTTCACTTTTCAATTGGCATTGTTGCTGCGTTTATAATTGGAATTCCTCTTGGAATATCTATGGGATGGTTCAAAAAAGCAAATCAGGCAATTGACCCTATAATTGAGATATTGCGTCCTATTCCTCCTCTTGCCTGGATCCCATTTGCAATCGTGTGGTTTGGGCTTACACATCAGGCTGCAGGTTTTGTCATATTTATAGGAATGATCTTTCCTATTATTATCAATACGTATACAGGTTTCAAAAGTGTGCCGAAAGTTTACGTCGAAGCGGCAAAGGTTCTTGGTTGTACCCGAAATATAGATCTCATACGTTTTATTGCGATCCCCTCAGCTATGCCTTCAATTGTTTCAGGAATAAGAGTTGCCATGGGTGTAGGCTGGATGTGTCTTGTTGCTGCAGAGATGTTCGGAGTCAGCGATAGGGGACTTGGATACCAGATCTGGCACTATTATTACCTGCACAGAATGGATGTTGTACTCGTTTACATGCTCATATTGGGGTTCATGGGTCTATTAATTGACCGTTTCTTCAGGTATTATGTAGACGCAAAACTACTGAGATGGACATCAGGAACTGTGGTATAAGATGGGCAGAGTAAATGTAAAAAATGTTTCACGTATCTTTACTAAAAAAGAAGATAATGGTAGTATGGAAGCTCTACACCAAGTGAGCTTTGATGTTGAAGATGGGGAGTTTATCTGCCTTCTGGGGCCCTCTGGCTGTGGAAAAACCACTCTGCTCCGTATAATTGCAGGGCTTGAAACCCAGACTTCAGGAGAAATTACACTCAATGGAGTTCCTATAACGGGCCCGGACCCTAAAAGAGGAATGGTGTTTCAGCAATATTCATTATTTCCCTGGAGAACAGTTATCGATAATATTACTTTTGGGCTTGAAATGCAGGGAATCAGTAAGACTGAAGCCAGGAAGCAGGTGGAGAAATATATAGACCTTGTGGGCCTGGAGCAGTTCAAAAGCAGTTACCCATATGAGCTTTCCGGAGGTATGCAACAGCGTGCAGCCATTGCACGAGCCCTTGCCAATGAACCCGAAGTCCTTCTTATGGACGAGCCTTTTGGAGCCCTGGATGCCCAAACTAGAAATATCCTCCAGGATGAACTCCTGAAGATATGGGAACAAAAACATGTGACATTCCTTTTCGTAACTCATAGTGTGGATGAAGCAGTTGTTCTCTCGGATAAGATAGTGGTCATGACCGCAAGACCGGGAAGAATAAAAGAGATTGTAAAAGTAGACCTTCCTCGCCCACGCTCCAGGACAAGTCACGAGGTTAACCTTTTGAGGGATCGTGTCTTGAAACTTCTGGAAGAAGAAAGGTTCCACAGGTAAAGTACCAGGTAAAGTACTATTTTGAAAAAACTAAGTAAATCTACAGTGCTAAAGGCAGAGAATAAGAAAGAGAAAAAAGATATGAAGAGAGAATCAAAGCTGCGCTGGCGCACCCCGCTGCAAGCAACGGGGTATGTTCGCGCCACCGCTCAAAATTCCGTTAAAGGAAGTAATAACCCCAAACTGTTTGGTTTGATCAGAAGTTAACAACCGAAAATGAAATTGATAAATTATATAGTCATCAACGGTTACCGGGGAAGTTTCCATCCCCGCAGCAAGCTAGCGGGGTATTCGACTGAAATAAAAGGGGAAAAAACTGAGAAAAAAGAATAAGAAAGAGAAAGAACTGAGAAAAAGAGAATAAGAAAGAGAATAAAAGTTAAATACTTGTTGGAAAAACCCGATTATTCTTCAGCCCGAATAATCACTTTCGTTAACGGCTCTACTTTCCTGACAAGAGCTTTTCCAACAATTTCAAGCGTACCATCTGCTTTTACGGAGTCAATAACGCACCCCGGCCTGACGCGGATATCCCCATGGCAGGCTGCGGCGCTTATTTTGGCTTTATCGAGAAGGACAAGCTCAGAAATTGTTTCTATGTTACCCAGAATTTTTGCCTTTGAACAGACAAGAGCACTTCTGGCTTTTACATTGCCTCTAACAACCGAACCTTTTCCGAGTTCAAGCCTGCCAGTTACTGTGAGGTTCTTCCAAAACTTCACTTCTTGCCCGACAATTACATTGCCATCCAGAGTAAGATCCTCATCAAGAAAAGCTTGTTTTTCAATAACGTAAGTATTGGACCTGGGGTGGTACTTGATAAAACTAATCATTGGAAATCACTCCGGGCTACTCTCCCGGTTATAGATATAAAGTAAACACTTATTCTGCAAGGCATTTACAAAAATTTGTTAATTGAATTTTCAAAGTATGATTGAATATCTATTATTTAACAGCATCGAATGTTCACTATCAGACGCCATGAACAAGTAACTAAAGCATAAACTACATGCTAAAAAATAAGCGAAAAATAAATCCTATCAAAGTAAACTGAGAAACATAACCACATCAAAAATAAGCTGAAAAGGAAATAACAGGATAAAAGTACCGATAAAAGTAAAATGCGAATTATAAGAAAAATAATTCCGGTAATAAAGTATCCGGAGAGTAATTAATGTATGTGAATGGAAAAGAGACTGAAGAATTAGATATAGATATCATTTTTCAGTCTCGGTTTTTCTCGTTTGAAATGATCCTGCTTATTCAACGAGGCTGGCGAAACCGTATTTGGGAAGAACCCTTTCGATTTTAATCCGGACGTTATCGTCAACTTTAGTGCCTGGGACAAAGATAACAAAACCTTCAATACGAGCAATGCCATCTCCCTGACGAGCGATGTCCTGGATAGTCACATCGTAAACTTCGCCTTCTTCAACAGGAACAGAGCTACTTTCGTCTCTGAACATGAAAACCATTCCTAATGACTTAAATTGAAGTTGATATGATTTATTTCCTGTATTTACTCGACAACGCTTGCAAATGCAAACTTGGGAAGAACTCTTTCGACTTTAATCCGGACTTCGTCTCCAACTTTGGTGCCCGGGACAAAGATAACAAAACCTTCAATACGTGCGATGCCGTCTCCCTGACGAGCAATGTCCTGAATTGTTACATCGTAAACTTCGCCCTCTTCGACAGGGACTGAGCGACTTTCTTCTCTGAACATGAAAACCATTCCTTTAACTTACTGAATTTAACGTGGTAACTTTATTTTCCTGCATTTACTCGACAACGCTTGCAAATGCAAACTTGGGAAGTACTCTCTCGACTTTAATCCGAACCTCGTCACCAACTTTGGTGCCCGGGACAAAGACTACAAAACCCTCAATGCGAGCGATGCCGTCTCCCTGACGAGCAATGTCCTGAATTGTTACATCGTAAACTTCGCCCTCTTCGACAGGGACTGAGCGACTTTCTTCTCTAAACATTAAAACCATTCCTTTAATTTACTTTCAACGTGATTCTTTATTTCCCACATTTACTCGACAATGCTTGCAAATGCAAATTTGGGAAGTACTCTTTCGATCTTAATCTGGACTTCATCGCCAACACTCGTATTCGGGACAAAAACCACAAAACCTTCGATACGGGCAATGCCGTCTCCCTGGCGAGCAATATCCTGAATAGTGACATCGTAGGTTTCGCCCTCTTCAATGGGCACAGGAGCACGTTCATCTTTAAACATTACATTCATTCCTTTAACTTCTATTAATTAGCTTAAGAAAGCTCTATCGACAGAAAAGAGTAAAAGCAGTACTTAACAAACCAAACTTGAAAACCCAAATTCAGGAAGTACACATTCTACTTAATCTATTTTCTACTTAATCTATTTGATTAACTGATCCCCAACAGAGCTTCGGATAAGTCAATTAATTGGTCATACTCATATTCGCTTGTATATAACGTTTTGCTTTCTTGTCTGTGAAAAAAGAAAAATAATGAAGTTTAAAAAACGTTCAATCCCTAGTTATAAAACTTCTGATTTCTAATTTCAAAGATACGCAAATAAGGACAATTCATTAAAAAAATAAAATTACTCTGAATAAAAAAATATTTCTCTATTAAATGTAAAGATTTCTGAGGAAGAGTTTTTTCAAAGAAAGCCCGAGTAAACTTTATAAGTTAGGGTTCAATTTCGAAAAGATTAGAAGGATAATGGATTATACCGAAACCTATAAATAATTAAAACTCCATTGTGAGAATCGTTCGCTCAATAAGGATAACAATGTGTGGGCCCGTAGCTTAGTCAGGCAGAGCGATGGACTCTTAATCCATAGGCCGGGGGTTCAAATCCCTTCGGGCCCGCTACCGTAATTTACTTTTGATAATTTTTTCCACTGATTTTGAGTATTATTTTACTTATTTTAGAAATTCTTTTATTGATTTTGGTATTATTTAACTAATTTTAGGCATACTCTTAGTAATTTGGTTATAAGCTGATCCTAAAACTCAAAATTGCTTCTCTAAGTACAAGATCCGCAATAACCAATAAATCTTCTAACCACAAAAATAATTTTAAAATTTTATTAATTTGAAAGTAAAATTAGTTTTGGGATAAGTTCCTTATTAAAATATCAGTTATATATTTAAAACGATTAATTGCTAAAAATCAGTAGTTGAAAACTGCTAAATAAACCTTAAATATATAAAATATCTCATAGGTGCAGCTCTAATGCCAAAAGTAAGCGTTGAAATTCCTCAAGAACTTCTGGATGACCTCAACAAGCATGTAGGAGATAATAAAAAATTTGTCAGTCAATCTGATGCTATCCGAACCGCTATTAGAAAAATGCTAGATATGATGGACGAGATCGATAGAAGGCATGGGAGACTCGAAAAGTAATTAAAAATTTGGAAACGGAAGTTGATTGTGAAAACCAATTAAAAAATCAATCATAAAATCAATTAAAAAATCAATTAAAAAAGCAAGCGGAAAAGTAGTCAGAAAAGTGATCAAAAACTAATTAAATTAAATTAAAAGAATAAAAATAAAAGAAAAAATAAAAACATTATAAAAGTACCCCTTTATTTCCACTGTGCTTTGATATCTGTCGACTATTTTTTAAGAAATCCAGGTTTATTGGATAGCTTCTACTGGAAGGAAAAACGAAGCCTGAGCTCTCAGGCTATGGCCTTTTAGGACATGAATTTTTAAAACAAATTTCATATAGAAGCTAATAAAAAGATAAGGATCAGAGAGATTCCCTGAAATCTTTTATACCCTGAGCTACATTGGAAAGCAAGATGAAAGCTATTTTCTGGTTAGGCCAGGAGCCTAGCCCGCAATCAGGACCTACATACTTTATCAGGTTGCCAAAACGCCTGTAGTACACCTTCAGCCTTTTAGTTATAGTAGCTGGGGTCTCAAGCCCGCTAACAATTTCTGGAAGATATTGTTGATCTTTCCAGACATTAGTACAGTACTTTTCACTAATGATTCCTGCCAGTGTGTAGATGTCAGTTCTTGCAATCCCAAGCCTCAGGAAAGAGTCCGTATCCTCCAGAGTTTTCTTGTCTATCAATTCCAGATAAGAGGGCGTGCCTGCGGATTCTACTCCTATGACGTTTATTGTGGGGACTTGACAGGCAAGGTTATAGTAGAGAGGAGAATGAAGGTGAATCTGTACATCGGCTCCCCACTTGCTGGCAGCTTTTGAAGCGCTGGTAAGAGCAGAAATAATATCGTTCTCATCAAAAGCAAGCTCAGGGTTCAGCCCTATACTTGGTTCATCAATAGAAACTGTTGCAATTTTGAAATTTTTTGCAGATCTCATGGAATTTCTTACAAAATTATTCACGCTTTTTGCAAAAAGAGAATAGATATCCGTATACCGTGTACCTCCGAATTCCTTCAGATAAAGTTCAGTTGGACCTGTAACACAGACCCGAACCTTGAGTGTCTCTCCGACTCTTTCCTTATAGGCTTTTGCAACCTTCTCTATAGCCTCAAGCTCCTCAATCCTGGAGCACTCAAGTTTTACCTCAAATGGGCTGTCACAGCAACTAGAGTCTCGAATAACCCTCAGGAACTGCTCATTCATATCCTGATACTGAGGATAGGTAGGAATATCAACACCTGCATCTACTTTTTGCTGAAAGGCGTCATTGATTACCGTAAAGAGTTTCTCATCTTCGGTTCTCGTTTTAAAGGCATTTTGGACCCATTCCTTACTGATTCCTTCAGGAAGGGGATAACTCCCAATATCGTCAAAGATGATTTCTTCCATATCCTCTTAGTAGACCTGTAAGGATTTAGCGTTATTGGAAAGACAGAATAAATATAAAAAAAGAGACCTTTTGGGAAAATTTAAATTTCGTCCGGTTATTCGATCACTTGAAAATTAGAAGGGTTTACTCTTCTCGTTTTTCCTTCTCTGCATTAAACTTGTTAATGCCTTTTGCGGTATTCTCAAGAAGTTTGAAGGCAAGTTCCTGATCCGGCCAGAAAGCCAGCCCACAGTCCGGACTTGCATACTTTATCCGGTCTCCAAGGATAGAATAAGCTGTTTCAAGCCTCTTTTTAACTACATCGGGAGTTTCCAGGTCAGTAACGATTTTTTGCATGTACTCCTTTTCCTTCCAGACATTGACCCCATAATTTTCGTTGATAATACCTACAAGACTGGAAATATCGGTTCTCGAAACTCCGAGCCTGACATAAGTATTTGAATCTTCAAGCACTTTTTTATCCAGAAGGTTAAGGTAAGAAGGAGTTGCCGCATACTCAAAACCGATGACATTAATTGGGGTCTCGCAGACAAGTTTGTATTTTAACGGTGAATGCAGATGAATTTCCACATCAGCTCCCTGTTTACGGGCGTAGGTAGAAGCGACTGTGAGAGCAGAGATTATATTGGCGTCAGAAAACTGGATTCTGTCATTTATCCCGAGGCTTGGCTCATCCAGAGCTATGACCTTTATTTTGAAATTTTTCGCAGCTACAAATGCCTGTTTTATAAAATCTTCAATATCCAGTGCAAGGATATGATAAGCGTCCACATAACCCGTTGCCCCGAAGGCCTGGAGGTAGAGGTCTATTGGGCCTGCAATACAAACCCTGACTTCAAGCGTTTTTCCTGTCTCTTCCCTGTACTGTTTTGCAACCTCGTCAATTATCTCCAGCTCAAGGATCTTTGCATTTTCCTCTTTCAGTACATAAGGCTCATAACAGTTCTTTTCATCTTTAATAATGTCCAGAAATTGTCCTATCATATCCCTGAACTGAGGATAAGTGGGTACATGTACTCCCACATCGATTTTCCTCTGGAAAGCATTCCTTACCATAGAAAAAAGTTTCTCGTCTTCATCCCGGTTTTCAGCCGCAGTTTCTACCCATTCCCTTGTAATACCTTCAGGCATAGGAAGGCTGCCTCCATCAATAAAAGTAATGTCCTGCATGCCTGTTATGTAAGACAGTATCAAGTATTATAAGTATTGGAATTGATTTGAGTTAAAAAGTTTAAAATAAAGAATTCAAAGTAAAGAAGTAAAAGTAAAGGAGAAAAGCCGATTTTATTTATAGATATCCCGTCGGTGCCCAATTTTAAGCACGAGTATTTTCAAGCAGCTGCCCTGAATCTCCAGGATTACTCTATAATCACCGACCCTCAAACGGTAATTTGGAGACCCGACTAATTTTGTTACATAGCGAAACGGATCCTCTTTCAGCTCAGAGACCTTATGAAAAATGCGTTTTGCCAGCTGATGATCGAGTTTTCTGAGCTGATTGACCGCAGGTTCAGACCAGATGATTTGGTAGTGCATCAAAATCTCGCTCTTAGAACCAGCTTCTTAGAAACCTATCTCTTTTTTTAAATCTTCATGTGTTATGTACCTGCCTTCCTTAACAGCTTTTCGGGCAAGTTCGATTTCTTTTTTCGTTTCCTCATTTAGTTCCTGGACTTCTTCCAGTAACCGCTCAAGTACCTCGTTGTAAGTTTCCCGCTTATAGATCTTCATTTTTTCAAGAGCTTCTTTAGTGCTCTGTTTCACTTGAATGGTTGTTGTCTCAGCCATGTTTTACTTTATACAGAGAGATTTACTTATAGTTTGTTATAATCAGTTATAACAAACTATAGCGAGAAATTGACATAAATATAAATCGATTAGAGTGGATAATAAAATACTGAAGATTCTCAAGTACAGTTAACGAAATTGAGTTAACGAAATTGGAAATGAAATCTTGACTCATTTTTCTTCAGTTTCAAGATCTTCATCTTCATCTTCCAATTCAAGTTCTGTCTGCAACTTAGATTCTTTTTTCTCTAAGACTTTCAAAACAGCAGAAACAGGGACAATTAACCCATTGATCATTACGAGCTCATTAAAAGGATTATCCTTTTGCACCCTTTCTGTGGAGAACTCCTCATTAAAATATCTCATTTTGAACATATCGCGTATTTTCTTTGCTTTCTGGGAGACTGTGCTCTGGCTTGCCCCAAAATAATCACAGAGATCAGTAGCACTTACGTAGGGCTCGAAACTTCTATCAAAAAGAAAGTTGATCTGCCCAAGCGCATAAACCACTGCAGCAGCCCAAATTTCTAACCTTCCTGAAAGAAAAGGTACCTGCCTTTTCCGGCTCATTTTATTGATTAGTTTTTGACACAGCATTTTATAGTCTTCATCAAGGTAGCTATCTGCAAATCCGTCTGTCATCTGGATAAGAGTGTCTTTCTTTTGTTGCACAAGTTCGCGGTCGCTCATAGTTTATCTTCTAGATATAATTATAGATATACTTTACAGTTTTTCAAAACCCAAAAGAAAATTCAGTTCTCATCGAATTCCATAGAAAGCATAGAACAGGCCCAGGTCCGATGTGTCTTCCGCCCGAAAAACTCTCAAACAGAGTTTTCCGGGTTTAATCCCGGTAATAATAAAGAAATTATTCAGAATTTCAGAATAATCTTTAACAGGATGAGCCCAACCGTTGAGATATTCTTCAAAATAATAAATCGCTTCTTCATACCCCGAATAGGTTTTAGAACTCAGGCGGGCTTGCTGTTCAGACAGGAACTCCTTCAGAATTCCACGAATTGATCTATTGACTGTTGTTTTCATTTTATCGACCTTACAGCTCTTTTCTTTGATATTCGATTTCGTTAAAAAATCCCCGGAAATATTCAATAATTCCGGAAAGTGCTGAGATTTTCAATAAGGACAGCGGGAAGAAACTCCCTCTACATATACTATCTGCCAGAAGTCCCCGACTTTTACTATTCCGAAATTAAGGTACCAGCCTACCTTTGCCAGCGAACTCACCTCTTCCGAAACCTTAACAGGCCCGATTTCTCTGTAAGGATCCAGATAATCCTCTACCCATAACTTTCCGGGTTCGACCCTCTTTATCTCAAAATCTCCCCCTTTCCACTCTGAACTCTCTTCAGCCTGATGTGCATCTACATAATCGCAGAGCAAACTGCCAAATTTCTGAACCTGAGAAGCAGTCTTTTTCCCCTTTTTTCTTATATTCCCGACAATCTCAGCAAATTCACTATAATGCTCTGGATCAAGGTACTCTTTTTCATAAGCCCAGGACAGGAATTTGCGGAAAAAACGCCGCGAAGTTTCAACGAAAGCTGCACTCCCTCCAAAATCATTAATCAGATAATCCTCAAGGAAATATTCAATATATAAAGGCGCAATATACGCAAGGTCAAAAACCTGGCAGTATTCTTTATGCTCGTTTTTCTGCTTCTCTTTATAGAGCTCCTGATCCTCTTCATAAAGGTCATCAAAAGCACAAACGTCAAGATACTCCTCAAAAAGAGAGATTAAATTTTCATATTCCTGATAAGTCCTGGGACTCAGCTCTCTTTTTTGCTCTTCTAAAAATTCCAGAAAAGCTTCATCTATCGTCTTCATGGTAGTTCTAAAAGATGATTGTTTTTCCAATTTTTCAAGATTTTGCCCTGCTTTTGAGAGTTTCCGGCCTACACCACTTTCACAGAAGAAAGAACCTCTAAAGGTTTGATAAATAAACAAAATAAATGAAATCAGCAGAACTAACGGGATTAACAGAATAAGCAAAAAAAGGAAAAGGATTGCCTGAAAACAAGCTTCTCAGGCCTCTATTCCAGAAAAAGGTTCTTCTAATACATATCTCTCTTCAAAACATTTTCTGGTATCTCTCAATCCTCAAAGATTCAATGAGTCTGAATAATTGCAACTGATTTTACACGACATTTTTATTGATAATGCGGCATCAGTACCTTTTTTTATACTTCCTGAGAACCTCGCTGTTTACTTCAAAAGCTTTCTCGTCAATGTAACCCTTTTCCTGAGCCCATTCAAAGAATTTTTCAAGGACTTTTGCAGCTGTACCCGTGAATTTTTTGCCTCCTCCTACCTCAACTACATAATCATCGAGGAATTCCTTAATTCCTGACGGAATGAGATGCTCAGGGCCGAAAATATCGCAGTATCTCTTGTTCTCGTGTTCGTGCCGGGCATTATAAAGTTCCCTATCTTCTTCAGAAAAAGAATCTTCTGCGCTGAATTCAAGGAATTCCTCATAAAGAAGGATCACATCTTCAAGATCCAGGAAAGCATCCGGTTTCAAGCTGGCTTCCTGTTCATTCAAGAACATCCGAAAAGCTTCATTTATCGTGGTCATAATATCCTGCAGCAGTAGTTGTAATTATCTTTTTTGCTGCAAAAGATTTTATATTTTTCTCAAAGCTGTTTGCACAGGAGTATATGTTTATCAATAGCCAGTATCTCCAGGAGGCTCACAGACAGCCTCAAACCCACTTCAAAACAGAAAAGTAAAAAAGAAAGATTGAGAGAGTATGTTGATGAGGCAGACAAGACGGACAATAATGGGATCAAAGAGAGTTAAAGAAGACTCTTATCGAAAACCAGACGATGACTAGCAGATCTTATTCGAACTTCAAGTAAATGAAAGAAACTGGTATCCTTCTTACAATTCCGAATCTTCAGGAACGAACAAAAGTCCCTATCTGGAAGTTTGAGTAGACACTTTAGAGGCTAAAAGGTCATGGGAGATATATACTTTCCAAGTGGGGACAGGATTGGGCTGGTTAATCAGGGGAAAAGTTAAGGTGGCGTATTAAAATGGACGATGACGATTTTTTGTATCCATCGGATGACGAAGATAATTACTATTATTCAGATGACGAAGGCGTGGATGAGGAGGAAGTTGCTAGTCGGGAGTCGATCGAGACTCCTGAGAAACTGCTGAAGCAATGGAATAGCAAAGAGTATGCCCATATCATCGAATGTTTCCCTTCCCTCAAATACAATATACGATGTGCACAACTAGAGATATTGAAGAGGACAATAAAAGCACTCTATAACGGTAAGATGACAATTCTTATTCAGGCTCCAACCGGAGTTGGGAAGAGTGCTATAAGTTATACAGTTCTAGTATTTTCCGAGTATGGATATGTGTGCAGTTCCACAAAGGCTTTGCAGGAGCAGATTCTTGGTGATTATTCCGATCTTGTAAGAGCATATGGACGAGCAAATTTTACATGCCTTAGACGAGGAATCAACCCAAAAACCAAAAAACCCTATAACTGTGAACATGGAGCTTGTCAAGTACTCAAGGAATCCTGCCCGCTAAAACCAACATTTAAAAAAACTCCTTGGAAGGCGTATTTCTCAGTAAAAGATCACAAACAAAAGTATTGGCAAATTGATCCCAAAAAAACTAGAGTATGTCCATACTGGGAATCGAAAGCTACTGCCCTGAATAACTTCGCTGTGGTGCATAATTACTCCTATATTTTGGCAGAGGCGAATCATGCCCGTGAATTTACTACTCGACTTGTGCTAATTGGTGATGAAGCACATAATATAGAGTCGAAAATTATTGATTTTATCAAAATTCCAATCACGTTAGACCATCTCGATGTTATCAATAAATTTCTTGACGCTGATCAGAAAGTCCGATTCGTCAAGACAGACAAGGATATGCCAAATTTCACTAAGATGCGACTTTATGCTGCATGGGTCACGGATTTAAGCAATAAAATTCCAGTTGTTCAGGACAGGATTAAAGCCGAAGCAATGAAAGCAATGGATGAAAGAGAGGAACTTCAAACAAAGTTAGCTGAATGCGTAAAAAAGAAGGAAAAATGGCCGGAAGAAGAAAAACGTGACCTAGCAGAGAGGTTAGAGGCAAAAGAGATGAGACTTGAAGATCTCTTTGATATTCAGAACAAGATTGATAAGCTAATGAAAAGGCAGATAAATTTTTACCTGAAGGATATTGCAGTTCATCTTGAAAACTGGGTGGTCAAGGTAGAAGAGGATAAGTTATTTGGAATAAAACGCATTGAGTTCCAGCCAATTGAGATATCCCAGTACGCTAAAGGTCTGTACTTCCGTCTGGGAATAGTTAATATTTTACAGTCAGCTACTATTCTTGATCCTGTACGATTCTGTACCCGGTTAGGGCTTGATCCTAATCCTAACGTTACTGAGTATATAGAAATAGAACCTAATTTTCCGGTAGAAAACCATAAAATTTTCAACCTCAATTGGGCAGATTTTGGGCAGTGCAAAAATGAGACAACAGAGACAACAGAGACAGAAGAAGAATTAGAGGACTTTTACCGGAGAGTTATCGAGAGGATTGATATAATAATTGACCTTTTCCCAGATGAGAGGGGAATCATTCATGCAACTTCTTACCCGATTGCTGAATATTTTATGAAATATTCGAAGCACGCTAATTGGAGACTCACTTTTCACGGAAAGGAGGACCGAACAGAAAAACTCGAAGAACATAAAGAGAAAAAGGGATCAGTTTTAGTTTCTCCAAGTATGACCGAAGGAGTGGATCTAAAGGATGATTTGTCGAGATTCCAGATTTTGATAAAAATCCCGTTCCCTGATATGTCAGATGAGAGGGTAAAGGCGAGGATGGCAAAGGATACAGAAGGATATTACTATGAAACTGCTGTAACGCTGATTCAGTCGATTGGAAGATCGGTTCGATCTGAGAAAGACCATGCTATAACTTTCTGTCTTGATAACCGAATGCCAGGATTCATACGCCTGAATAGAAATATCATGGATCTCTATACTAGATATCTGTGCCCAACATGGGAAATCAAAAAGCTCGATAACCTGAAAGATAAGCCAGAAGTCGCAAAATTGCTAACTCAAAAAATTAAAAGACCGAAAAAAGAAGCGGAGAAATTAATGGATAAAAAGAAAAGAAAGTATTCAAAATTATTTTAATCTTTTCTCCTCTTTAAATTTTATCATTGTAGCACTTATCCACACCTTCCGAAGCTCCTTTATCTGATCCAAATGAGGAAGCCCTTCATAGGAGAAAGAGAAGGGAAGAAAAAAATTTCCCACATTCATGTTTCGTTTTTCTTAATTCTAATACCGATTATTTAGCATGAAAATGCTGCCATCAGCATGCATTTTCATATAGTTGTGCATGTTATTCAAGGAATATCATGTTTGTTTTCTATCTTTGTTCATTAACTTTCTTTTTATATTTTTATAGATTTAGCCTTTATTTACATGGATTCCGGAGCTGCAATTCCAAGCGTGTCAAGCGAGTTTGCAAGCACAATCCTTGCGCAGTTCACGAGAGCCAGTCTTGCAGCCCTGACTTTTTCGTCCTCAGCAGCAATTACAGGGACAAAGCGGTAGAACTGGTTAAAAGCATCGGCTAGTTCGCGGGCGTAGATTGCAAGTACATGAGGTTTGAGTTCACGGGCTGCAAGGTCGATTATACTGTCAAACAATGCTATCTTCTTGATGAGATCGATTTCGGTATCCTCAACAAGTAGAAAAGGCTCGATTTTTGCAGAGGGGTCCCAGGCAGCTTCTTCTTTTGCCTTCTCAAGAATACTGCAGGCACGGGCATGGGAGTACTGAATATAGGGAGCGCCCTGCTTCTCAAAGTCCAGAGCTTCTTTCCAGTTGAAAACCGTGGATTTTTCCGGAGAGACTCTTACTATATCGTACCTTACCGCACCAATTCCCACCATTTCAGCAACCTGTTTCTTGAACTCGCAAGAAGTCTCTGGACGGCGGGTTTCTACCTGTTCAAGGGCAGCTTCCGTAACCCTGTCAAAGAGATCATCCGCACTTATGAACTGCCCACGGCGAGTGCTCATTGAACCTTCAGGAAGGGAGACGAACTCGAAGATGACGACCTCAGGTTCTTTGATCCCAATTGCGTTCAGTGTAGCCCTGAGCTGGCCTGAGATCAGCTTGTGGTCAGCTCCGAAAACATCGATTATGCGATCTGCCTGTCCAGCTTTCCATTCATGGTAAGCAAGATCTCTGGTTGTGTAAAGAGAAGTGCCATTTGAACGCTGGATAACAAGGGTTTTTTTAAACCCGTAGTCAGAAAGGTCTACTACAAGAGCTCCTTTGTCTGTTTTAGTCCTTCCGGTTGCCTTGATCCGCTCGACGATATCATGTACTGCGCCGGATTTAAGGAAAGTGGATTCATTGACAAATTTATCATGGACAACATTTAAACGAAGCAGGGTCTCTTTGATTCCGGAAATCGCCAGGGAAACTGCGTTATTGAAACTGTCAATTGTCCTGACATCCCCAGCTTCTACCTTTTCCATAAGGGCATCGATTTCCTTTACATACTCCGGATTTTTATCCAGTTCGGCATTGGCTTTGATATACACATCAGCAATGGCAGAATCGGGTTTTTTTGAAAGGTCAAGCTCAAAACGTTCACATGCCCAGGAAACTACTGCAATCTGACGTCCCATATCATTGACATAATACTGTACCTCCACACTGTATCCTGCACGCCTGAGAATACGGGCAAGAGTATCTCCGATAATAGAATTTCGGATGTGCCCTACATGCAGGGGGCCATTAGGATTTGCTGAGGTGTGCTCAAGCAAAATTTTATCCTTTGGGACTCCACAGCCAAATTTCTCCTTTTCTTCAAGAACTGTAGTAACCGTTCTGTCCAGATAGAGCCTGCTTGCATGGAAGTTAATGTAAGGGCCAGAAGCACTTACGTTTCCTATGCACGAACCATCAGGAATTTCGACTGCGGAAACGATACGAGTTGCAAGTTCTTTCGGGTTTTGCTTGTACAGACCTGCCAGTCTGAAAGCAGCCCTGCTTGCGAGGTCAGCGTAAGAAGAGGTTTCGAAATAAAGTTCGGAATCTTCAATTTCAAGTCCGGCCTTTTGGATAGCGCCTTTTAAGATTGATGTAGCCTGAGCTTTTAATTCCAGGAACAAGATAAATCACCTATGAAAACTACGAAAACAACGGAATAACCTTAAATTACTGAGTTTAATTCACTAGCTTTAATTTACTAAGTTTAATTTACTAAGTAACTGTCACAAAACAGATTAGGCAAACTTTTCATAAAGTTAATTTTTAATTGGTGATAATGATCTTGAAAATCAAGGCATCCAATCGAAACTTATACATAGTTTGTTCTGTGACGACTCCTAAGTTTAATTTACTAAGTTTAATTTCTAAAGTTTGACTTAATAAATTTAATTTCTAAAGTTTGACTTAATAAATTTAATTGAGCAATTTTAATTCACTAAACTTAATTCACTAAACTTAATTCACTAAGTTTAATTGAGCAATTTTAATTCACTAAACTTAATTCACTAAATTAATTCAACTGTATTAGTTTGTTTTTTGATTAAGTTATTTTAATTTACCAATTTTAATCCAGTGATCTAATGACGGTTTAATTAAAAAAGTATTGGATGAAATTATTGGTTGAAAAATGTTGGGAGAAGTATTTGCTAGGAGTCTGGATGAAATCAGACTCCAGTACTGTACCTGAGAACTGCAGCAATGCCTCCAAAAGCGTTCATAAGTTGTGACCCTTCGTCAAAATCAGTAGATACGAAAACAACTTTTGCGTTGCTTTTGTCAGCAAGGGCTGAAAGCTCGTCAACAATGTCAGTAACATCCGTAACTTCAAGGGAAGATCCGCAGTTTGGACAGTTACCCGCTGTAGGAGCAGATTCTCCAGGTTTCCATCGTCGTGTCCACTTATTTTCATATCCGCAAACACTGCAATTAGTGGTTACCCTTTCAGCCCGCAGATCTTCGGAAAGCAGAAGCATGTCCACAGCATTGATTTCAAGGTTTGCCCTAACCTGTGTTTCTCCATAGGCTACTTTGCCTGAGTCGGAGATAAGTTCTTTGAAGAAGGCCCTGACAGCGTTCTTCTCCCCCATGAGCTCAAGGTCCTGTAACTTATCTCCGGCAGCATTCACAAGTTCCGAAAGCCCGGATTCATCAGTATAAGCCGTATCAAAGAGCCCAAGGATCTTTTTCCTAAGCTCGTGATGCAGAAACTCCCCGGCATAGAACTCTTCTTTTGTAGGAGAAGGCCCTCCTATCAGGATACCTTTGAGATCTTTAGGTTCAACGGCAAGGAAAATGTCACTTGCGGCATCTCCTATCCTCTTATAGAAATCATGGATAGCAATGAGCCTGAGCTGCTGAAAACGATGAGCGCTCTGACCGCCCTTTCTCTGCTTCCCCGGAACTGTTGAGGTCAGGTTGCGGAAGGCCTGGATCCGCTTTCCGACCAGAAGCCCTACCGTGGCTTCTCTGCGGTCAAGCACCAGAAGTCCAAACGTGCCCTTATCCTTGAGCATATCCTCCAGAGGCTCAAGATAGAAAGCGGAGTCGCAGTGATATTTATAAACAGTAATGGGTTCAGGAGGAATAATTACTTCGCTCTCCATGCTCGTCTTGTTGGCTCCAATATCCACGGCCCCTGTGAAATATACGATTCCGTTTTCAGGAACCTTGTCCAGGTATCTGAGCCTTGAAAGGAGAGATTCAATGGCCCCCTGTACATTAGTCCTGGTAAGTTTGGACTTGATATTTGCAGCCTGCCCATGTTCGTCTTTCAACTGGTTTGTAACGTCAAAAATTTGCTTGTCAGGAGGGATATAAATAGAGATAAGCTCGGTACTTCTTCCTTTTTTATCCCTCAGGCTTTCAAGCTTCTTTTTAAATTCGTACTTTTCGTGTGCAGATTGTTCAGTCATTTTAAATATTCCCCATGAAGATAGCAAAATTCTGATATTTCTTGTAAACTTGAGATGAATTCGTTATTGAATTTTGAATTACCTTTTTGATTTAGATTGATAAATTTAAGATGAATTAACTTGGGCTACTGAATAAGTTTGAACTGCTGAGTCTATCGAGGTTTTAAATTGGACTGGTTAGCATTTTTGAAACTTTCTATCAAATTTGAAAACATAGATAAGAATTTCAACTTTTATATTTAAGCGCGGTATCTTTGTAATTTTTATTATTTAGTCCAACGTTCGTTTAGCTTAACGGTTCGTTTAACAAGGGTGACAGAGGATTTGATAACGACAAATCATACAGCGAGTCCTATCTCACCGAAAGCTGAATGTAAAAATCGCTCTGAACACAAAAAACTTAGAGTAAGAATACGCCGCCAGGAAAAATGACACTATAAAACTCCGGGAAAAATATTCGGAAATCCCGGAAAAAAGCTAGCTCCTTTGCTGCGTAAACTTGTCCTGTTTCGTGCTCTATTGATATCACTAGATGTGAGACATAATTTTACTCAAACTGTATATGAATATAAAACTGAATAAATTCATGATGGAGTTATACCCTAAATGAAACCTGAGTTTATATTTGTTTCTATCACATTGACTTGTTTTATATATTCACAAACATATAAAAGTCTTTCTGTGCATCCAATTGGTTTACACTACTGGTACTAAAGATAAAAACGCGAATTTGATCAAGGTAGTGAACCTTTTTTGACAGGAGACTTTTTCCCGTCCTTTGATAACAGGACTACCCTGCTGATTTCAGATTCATCTGCGACTTTATACCCAAGATGTTTTGCAAGTTCCTGTGAGAACTCGATAACCTCTTCATGAGTAGGCATTGCAGAGCGATCAAGCCTGAGTCGTGAGAAGCCCAGATGCATATACGCTTTTATTTCCACAAAGTCAGGGGAGGCTTTTTCCATTAGCCTGGCATAAGCCTCAGGTTTGAACAGGTTTTCACCTTTCACAAGGGTGGTTCGGATAACTGTCCTTGATTTTTTCTGCTTCATCAGGGACAAAGATTCATTGATCTTTTCCCAGAGGACAGGCGACCTTGGCTGGCAGACTCTCAGGTAAGTCTCAAGGTCCGGCGCATCGAGACTCATGTATAACTGGGAAGGGGAAACCTTTGCAAGCATCTCGGGAATTGTGCCGTTTGTGACAAGAAAGGTCGTAAAACCTCTTTTTTCATACTCCTCGATAAGTTCCGGGAGATAAGGGTAAAAAGTTGGCTCTCCTGACAGGGAGATTGCAACATTGTTAGGCTCATTACCCTCAAGCCAGCGTTCCTTAAGTGCGTTCGGAGAACCTCCAAAGCCGGTGATTAACTTACGCTGGCAGACAATACTTTCTTCCACTATCCTCTCAGGTGAATCCCATTCCTCAGGTGCAGGAACAGGAACTTCAGTCGGACGCCAGCAGAAAAGGCAACGTTGATTGCACATAAGCGTTGGAGTCATCTGAAGACAGCGATGGGACTGCACTCCATAAAACTTAGATTTATAGCAGAAGCCCTGGTCATTCATAGCGTGCCTTAACCAGAGGCAGGTCTTAACAGCTGAGTGACTGCCTGCCAGGGCATAGCCCTGCTTTTTCAGGAGAGTTTTAAAATCAGGAATGTCAAAAGGAAGCAAAGCAGTATCTTCCTTCCTGTTTTCTTCCTGAAATCCCGAGAAATCTTCTACATAATTTTCCTTTTTTTCTTCCAGCGGCATTTTCCTCATATTAAATCTTTGTGGTATATATAAGGATCGGAAAATAATTTTGGAGAAAGCTTCAGTGATCCAGTTAAAATGCAGTGATCCAGTTAAAATGCAGTGATCCAGTTAAAATACAGTAACCCAGTTAAAATCGAATAAACTTTGGAAAAGTTTATAAAAATTAGTCAAAAGCAAGAATCTTTACATCGAAATTCTCTAGATCCACAATCGGAACCCTTGCAGGAACAGGCACTAGATTCACACGTTTCTGAAACTCTGTCTGGTCCTGCCAGGTTCCGGAATTGACCAGAAGGACATTTTTATAGCGCTGGACTCCCAGGGTATGGACGTGACCCGTATGAATAATATCAGGTACAGGGTCAATTATAAAGTAATCCTTTTTCTCAGGGGATATGGAAACTCTACTCCCATAGGTCGGAGCAAGATGCCTGCGTTTCAGCATCTCAAGGACTGCTCCCGAAGGCTCCTGATACGAGACTCCGGGGACACTCGCCACAAGATCGTCAATTGATCTGCCGTGGTAAATAAGAAGACGGACACCGTCAAGCTCCAGAAAAGCAGGGTTACCAACAAAAACAATATTCTCAGGGAAATATGCCTGAATATTTTCCGGTAAGGCAGGCTGGGGTTCTGCCTGGCGAACAGCATCGTGATTGCCTGGGCTTATTATAACACGAATGTGCTCGGGAATTTCCCTGAAATATTCTGCAGCCTTCTTATACTGTTCGTAGACATCCAGAATGTCAAGTTCCATTTCCTGATCAGGATAGATCCCTATCCCATCAACAATATCTCCTGCAACAACAAGATAACGAACACTGGCTGCAATTTCCCGCATATCATCTGAATCCGATTCTCCCTTCAAAAAGTCCAGGAAATCCAGCCAAGCATCTTCTAAAAACTTGGAACTGCCCACGTGCACATCCGAAATAAGTACAGCTTTCCCGTGGCTTCCGGTTCTGCGCTGAATATTATTCGGGACATCGGGTTGTATTAGCTTTGTTGCCAACATGAGGCTTCCGTCATTGGTTATCGAACCGGCCACCCCTATGACCTCATCAAGGAGAATTCCTGATGCAAGTTCAAAAAGCTCTTTATCGGAATTTCGAATAAGGACTGAAAAAGAACCTGTCGGGTCCTCCAGAGAAAGAATTTTATGGCCATTTGTTGTGCTGCTGATATCCGAAACCATACCTATAATCGAGATTTCCTCAGAACCTGCATCTCCCCCTCTGCGGAAGTTTCTTCTTTTCAAGCTTTCGATAGGGCGTGCGTTAATTCTCCCCCGAATAATCTCCGAAAGCCTGCTATATCTGTCCCTGAAATATTGTACAAATTGCATATATTCCCCGACACAGGTTGAGTGGCCTGTTATATCTGAGACTACGGTCACAGGATTTTTACCTGGGTAATGTTTGTACTCGTCCCTGGAACTCGAAAATATCCCTCTTTCAGAAGAGGAGGAAGATTGCTCTGCCCTGAAAATCCGATTTGAAGAAGAGAATGGAAGAGAGTTTTCCTGTCCGAAAAAGGGAGAATTTGATCTGTTTATAACCTGGGAGGAACGAGATAAGAAAGTCAGAGGCTCTGCCTTCACCGAAGAAAGGGAGTCTGAGGCAAGATAGGAGGCTGAAGTTTGGTCAGATGAAGTTACGCTTGATTTAGTGTCTAGAGTGTTTGGAGTATCTAGAGTGTTTGGAGTATCCAGAGTGTTTGGAGTATCCAGAGCTGGTTCATAAGCAATATCCTGAAGCATATCCTGAACTGAAACAGAATCTGGAACAGAATCTAGAACAGAATCTAGAACAGAATCTAGAACAGAGTCCTTAGATGATTTTATAATTGGGTCAGGAGCTGCAGTAACAATATCGGGCTTTAAAGAAAGAGTAGGCTTTGATAGGGAATCGGGCACTAAAAGAGAGTTAGGTTTGGAAGATGGATTGTCTGATCTGGAAGAAAGTATGGAAGCACTGGAAAAAATTTTCTTTTTTTCTGTACGGAAAACATGTACTTTATCTGAAATTGACTCACCTGCTGAAAAAGCAGCAAAGTCTTCAAGATCTATATGTTCGGTCCCTATGACAATAACAGAGTCATTTACAGTTGAAAGGACATATCTGAGTAGGGCTTCGGGAGAATTACTGGAACAAATAAGTTCTACAGCCTCAGGGCTGATCTGATACTCTTTTTCCATAACAACCCTTATAATATCCTTTCTGTCCATGATTCCAGCCTGACCTTTCGAAACTGACTTGAGTTCTTCTAAATTTTCATGCGATCTGGTACTATAACCAATCTCATTCAAGACTTGTAGAGACTAAATCAAAAGCCTGTTTAAAATATAAAAACTAATAAGATACGAAACTAATGTACTAAATTTAGTTTGTTATCATAGAGAAGAATTTATAAAATCTTTGTACGCTCGATAGATTACTTATAGTTATTAATTCCTATCTATTGTAGAATAGAGTACTAGTTCCTATGTAATGAAGGATGAGTATTATTCCTATGTAATGAAGAATGAGTATTATTCCTATGTAATGTAGAACAATTCTGTTCATCGTGTATTAAAAAACAATAAGAAACAACAAAAATTTTAAATAATCAATAAAAAAGACTCAGTACCAAAATCTAGTGATGAATGTAAAATTCAAAATCACTAGATTTTGTAATTGGTCACAATTCTTGTGATATAACTGAGGGATTGAAGTCTTTAGATATCGAATATTGATCTTGACGAAAACTGGAGTCTTCTTGCGAAATCAGATTTTCAATCAAAAAATGCAAAAATCACTAGATTTTGGAACAGAGTCATAAAAAATATTAAAAAATAGATAAATCAATTGACAGACTTAGTTGAAAAACGTCAATTGAAAACTAATATAAAGTAAAAACAAGTCTTCAGTATCATTGAGAAAGCTCAATAAATCAATTTTTTACTAACTTATATAAGTCAGAAAAATAGAATGTAGGGCTAAAATAGTTTTGCAGCTGCATTATACTCTGAAAATTGTAATAAGTCCCTGGGCAATAATATTTAGCCAGATAAGATTTCGAGTAGGACAAAATTGAATGGAATATAACACAGCACCCTAGCATCTATAAGAATAAAATCAAAAGAATAAAGGCTTAACATGAGCGAGATTAATAAGGAAAAAAGTGTCCAGGAACAAGAAAACACCTGGGTTTCCCTTGGAAAGGACTTGCTGTCTGTTGTAGCTGTCGTGATCATTTTTATGGTTATTTCCAAGCTGGCATTCGGACTCTGGACTCCGATGGTTGCGGTGGAGTCGGGGAGTATGGAACCGCATATGCAGATCGGAGATATTATTTTCATCAAAAGTATCGATAAAACGAACATTACCACGAACGAAGAAGGGAAAAACACAGACTATAAGTCCTTTGAAAATTACGGAAATGTGATTCTTTATCGCCCGTATGGAGAGGAAGGAGCAACTCCGATAATTCATAGGGCTATGTACAGAGTGGAAGCTGGAGAGCCGATGTGGAAAGACGGTCCACCTGCTCCTTATTCCGGTTATATTACTAAGGGAGATAATGTTATAACCAATAGTCACTATGACCAGGAAGGACAGATAAGTTATAATATGCCTGTAAAAGATGAATGGATTATAGGGACTGCGCAGTACAGAATTCCTTATCTGGGATATGTCAGACTGCTCTTCTCATGAATCGGATTCATGATTCATATATGACTCTCAACATATTTTTCTGAACCCCTGAATCAGTTTTTCTTTATTAACTGGTTTCAGGCACTCTGTTCTTTATTTCTTGCATCTCCAAGTATCTGGTTTGTATTTTTATCTTATTATATTCTTGGTTACGTAAATTCCTAGTTGCGTAAATTCCTGATTGAACAAACTTCTGATTGCGTAAGTTTTGGGCTTCAGCGTATTAGAGAGAACTCACATAAAGATAAAGAGTTTCAGGAAATCAAAAGAAGATTAATAAATCACAAAAGGTCTCAGTTACAGGAGACTAGAGGCAGCAATCTTTAAGGAAGCAATTCCAAAACAGATAAATAAGGGAAAGGAATGAGAAAAACACCAGGAAAATAATCTAAAAAACAGTTAAAAAGGTCAAAAACGATCAAAAAACAAGAAAAAATCAGAAAAAAGAAAAAGGCAACCAAAAACAATCAAGTACTATCAAAAACAATCAAAACCGAAGATAATTGAAGACAATCGAACTAGTACTGCGATTCCGAAATAGGCTCATAAAACTTGACTTTTGAATAGAACCTGAGATCATGAATTTTCCCAAGAAATAAAGAATCTATTTTGGAATCGAAACACTAGAATCAAATATTCAGAAATCATTGGAAAAATGAAACTTAATAAATTAAAAATCGGCAAAACCGAAACATCTGGAAACCTTCTTCTTGCGCCTATGGCAGATGTGACAAATCTGGCTTTCAGGCTGCTCTGCAGGCAGAATGGAGCTGACCTTACATATACTGAGATGATCAGCGCAGATGCCTTGCTCAATGAAAATCGAAAATCTATTCTCAAAGGGCTGTCGTCCCCTGAAGACCGACCTTTTGGAGTTCAGCTTGTAGGAAGTTCTCCTGAGAAACTGAGGGAAGCTGCACTTTTTATTGAAGACGAGTACAGACCTGAACTCATCGACGTGAATATGGGCTGCCCTGCAAAGCGAATTATAGGGACAGGATGCGGCTCGGCTCTTCTCAACTCCCAGAAACTTGTATATGAAATTATCTCTGAGCTAACCGGTGTGCTGAAGACTCCTGTAACTGCAAAAATCCGTATTCTGAGGAGTGAGGAAAAAACCCTCGAAATTGCACGCCTGATCGAAGAGGCTGGGGCTTCGGCCCTAACTGTACATGGCAGGAGAGCAGAGCAGATGTACTCCGGAAATTCAGACCTTACAGCAATAAGAACCGTTAAACAGGAACTTTCCATTCCAGTGATTGCAAACGGAGATATAAGGGATGAGGAATCTGCCGAAGCTGCACTTGATTTTACTGGCTGCGACGGGCTTATGATCGGCCGTGCAGCAATGGGAAATCCCTTTATCTTCAGAAGGATAAGGCATTATCTGGAAACCGGAGAAAGGCTGGAACTTGACAGACACGTTCGGCAATTGGAGGACTTTGAGAATTATATTGCCTTACTTGAAAAATATGGTCTCCAGACGTCTACAAATCTAAGAATGCATGCTCACTGGTTTACAAAAGGGTTGCGCGGCTCGCGGCAGATCAGGGAAAAGATTAATAATCTGAAAGATGGAAAGGCGATGATTGAGTTAATAAAGGATTTCTCTAGGGAGAAATATTAAAGTATCCCATATTTTTAGAGAGATGATTGTTTACGGTTATTATGCAATAAAAACGTATGCTTGAGACAGGTTAACCTGAGAATAACAGATATAATAAATTTAAAAAAATAATTGTAAATTAGAAATATATAAAGAATATATTTCAATTCACCGAAAACCTAATAATATTCTACACTATTATCCATGAACTATCAGGCATAAAACAGTGTGAACCTAGAATTAAAAATAAATCTTTCAATAATAATTATAATTCATGATATGAAAGAGATCCAGGTTAACAATTTACCATATAGGTTTTTGGATCCCCGACATGAATGTACATGTCACACTTATTATATTAGAATAATGCTTGAAGAAAGAGTCAGATGCTGTTATTGTTCTGACAAAGTAACAAATGCTGATTATGTCTGATAAAGTAAACAAATGCTGATTATGTCTGATAAAGTAAACGAATGCTGATTATGTCTGATAAAGTAA
>NZ_LMVP01000001.1 GCF_002287235.1 Methanosarcina spelaei | reverse complement strand
TTTCTAGCTTCAATTTATATCTAAATCGGTTAAATTCCTTTTTTGCCTTTATACTCCATTCTTGATGCTTTTCTTCATTCATAATTACGTTAAGTTCTTCAGATAGAATTTTTTCCAGGAATTTAATCTCATTTTCACGATTGTAAAATATATTCAATAACCTGTATTTTAATAGTTCCTGTTCAATTGTTGTTTTCTTCGGAAAATCGCTAACTATAAGCTTGTTTAAGTGCATCAAACAGTATTGATGCACTAACTTATCCCCAAAAACTTCCTTTAAAATATCTGGGTATCTCTTATCAAAATCCGTAACAATAAACACAGGTTCTGATGTATCTAGATTTTTTCGTAGAAACGTTTTGATGGTTTCTGAACTTTTATCCTCAAAAAGTTCATCTGCTATTGTTCTTTGAGTTTTTGCATCCAGTAATGTTAAACGGTATTTCTGACAACGTCCCTCTTTTGGATGCTGTTCGTCATAGTGCACCATATGTACATTTTCTAAAATTGGAACATTTTCCTGTTCCATTTCTTTGTTGAATGTTCTAAAAATAGTGCTTCTTGATCTTGGAAATATGAAGCTCATTATATCAGAAATTCCATCATAAGAAACTTTATGGTATCTGAGCACCTGGAAAAAATTATTAAATGAATCAAAAAGTAAAGTTTTCAGACCTTCCCAAAAACTATGATCTTCTTCGTCTGTACTACCACAATTTTGGCATTTGTATCGACCAATGCTGATTTTTCCAAGACCTTTTTTGATGTATAGATTATAGCCGTTATGAACCATAGGAGCACTGCAAATAGGGCAGGCTGGAGGAATTTTTCTACGAAAAATTCCTCTTGTGGTATATTCGTAATCATTGCTATAACTATCAAAAAGGTATGAGAGAGCAGGGAGTTCCGATAAGTTATTAAGAGTAAGATTTATAATTACCATTGTTTTTGCCGTAACATCATTACATAATTAGAGAATTATAACTTTATGTAGTGATGTTACACTTACTTTCATCACTAGATTTTGGAACTGAGTCAACTAAACCCTGTATGATTTTTTTTCTGTTGGCGAAAAGTAGTATATACCAGCTATGATCGCAATAACTACTGCTATAACTGCAATGGTAAACGTGCCGTGAATACCTGATGTGATCGCCGCAGGAGAAGCCAAGCTGGCAGAAAATTGCTTATTTTCAATGTGAGGAGATATACCCTGCGTTGTCATCGTAAAGTAAGCAAAGACGGCTCCCATTAGCGATGCCCCTGTTGTTAGACCCAAGGTACGCGCAAGATTCAAAAGTCCCGAAATTACTCCTCGCTGATCGGGCTTTGCCGATGCCATAATTGAAGCATTATTTGGTGTTTGAAAGAAAGCAAAACTTCCATTTGAAATAGCAATTCGTATTGCAAACCCTATAGGGCTGGAAGATAGAGTTAGGGTTGTCATTAGCAAACATCCAATGCCGAAACCAATCATTCCCGAAATCATTACAGGAAGATTCCCGAATTTTGCTGCAGCTTTTCCAGCTATTGGACTCATTAAAGTAGTAGCTAGTGGACCTACAGCTATTAGCAGTCCAACTTCAAGTATAGGTAGCCCCTGCGCATCAGAGAGGAAGAATGGGAGAATCATACCTATACTCATTATCATAGCATAAAGGATTACGCTGATACCTAAACTACTACTAATTATCCGGTCTTTGAATATCCTAAGATTAATTAACGGTGAAGAAATGTTCTTCTCAATGATTATAAAGACAGCGGCGCTTATTATGGAAAAAATTATCAAAAGCAGCACATTTATGCTTAACCCTTGTGATTCACTAAAAGTAATTCCTAAATCGTAGCATGTGAGAGAGACCGCCAATGCAAGCACACCCAACCAGTCAAAATGCTGCTCTGTGTGGGTAACTTCCGACTTGGGAAAATTCAAAGCAATAATGAAGGTGATAATACCAATTGGAATATTGATAAAAAAAATAACATGCCATCCGAATAAACTAATAAGGATACCACCCAACGAGGGTCCAAGGCCAATTCCTAACGTTAGCATGGCTGTTAAAATGCCCATAACCTGTGGAATTTTTTCTTTTGGAGTTACATCTCCTACGAATGCAAAAGATAGCGACATAAGTATAGCCCCTCCGATACCTTGTAAAACGCGAGCGGCTATAAGCATGTTAATAGAAGATGATAATCCACAAACTAATGATGCAGTTGTAAAAATCACAATCCCGATTAAATATAGCCATTTTTTTCCAAACAGATCTCCGATGCGTCCAATCCCTACAATAAGGGTAGTTATTGACAATAAATAGCTAAGGACAATCCATTGAACACTTGAAAAACTTGTATTCAACGCCTTCGCTATCGTGGGTAATCCGACGGCAACTATGTTTGTATCAATAGAAGTCATCAGAGTAGCCAAAGAGAGCCCAAGTAAAATCAGGCTCGAATTCATTCTTATATTGCGGGATTGATTTGCTTGATTACTTTCCATAAGTGATGACTCCAGGTCTATTTGAAATGTGTATATATTTTCAATAAGTAGGCGATAATTATTAGGTAGTCCTTATCTCTTTTTGTTGTCATAAAACTCGATCCTTTTATATTTGCAAAATATTATTCGATCATATTAATTGATCAGACAAAGAATAGAAAATAATCAAGTCCCATATTTCTGCGCCCATTGTAAACCGCAGTAGAAAACGCTTTTACTCACATCGTGAAGTGTAAATGAAAATTTATAATTTATCACATTCCGATTGCGAATGATGACCATTAACTCACGACTATTCGTCTTAGAAAACTGGTTACATTACTTTTGTATGGCTTCTTGAAGGAACTTTCTTTCAATGTTTTAATTTGCTCAAAATCCAATACTTGAAATTCAACTTCCAATTATTTTTTTTATTCTCAGCACTAATAGTTATAGCATCCCTCGGACATATACGAATACAACGGAGGCAGCCAGTGCATTTATCGGATTGTATCAATATTTTATCGCTTTCTCTTTGATATACTCCACGTGGACATTTTTTAATGCAGGAACTACAATCTATACATTGGTCAAAGTCAATGCAGACATTGATTTTTGAGGATAGGGTTTCTACTGTCAGATAATTACCTCCATGGAGTTAGTTAATCATTTTTATAGCTACAGTAAGTCCGTCTCCAATGGTAAGTATTGTACTTTCTAATTTTGGACTATTAACAATCATTTCATTAAATTTGTTAATAGGCGCTATGAACTCTTCTTGCCATTGATTAATTTCAAATTTCATTTATTACTGGAAATAACGTGTCTTCCGCAAGTAGGAGACCACCTGGTCTTAAAATACGGACAGAATCATTAAATAACGGATACGGTTTTTTGTTGCCAATATCCTGGAATATTATGTCAGATTTAATTATTGAGCATAATCTTGGCAGCTTCTAATCAATATACAACGATCTTAAGTTCATTGGATTACCAAAACTAAATTTTCATGACACTAGTTCTTCCTGTTCGATAAGTAGTTAAGTAATTGATCTAAACTTTTTGATAGATTGTCTATAGATTCCTCATCCATTTTTTCTAAAACTTCATTAAGAAGGTTTTTACCAACCTGGTTATGTATACTTTCAATAAGTCTTCTACCTTCATTTGTAAGAGCTACTCGACTAACTCTTAAATCACTCTTATCCTTAATTTTTTCAACTAAACCTTTTTTTTCCAGTCGTTTGATTCTTTCTGATAAAGTATTTGGAGCATTGCCTATGTTGCTGGCAATTTCTCCTACAGTCGGTAATTGAGTTTCATTGGAAACGTTTAGTTCCAATTCATCTAATTCTATAAGTAAATGGAATTGCTCCAAACTCAAATTAGATTGTTGAGCAATTTCGTGCCATTTCAGTTCCATTATTTTATTTATAGAATCCCAATTCTCAATTATTTTCAGTGCTTTGCATTCACGTGTTTCCATCTCTTTTCGCCCTCAATAGATCGTTACACGATTATATCGTTATAAGATGCAAATATGTCGTTATAAGATATAAATACGTCGTTATGAGGTATAAATATCTAAGTTATTAAAAATAACCAATAGTTTCAAAGAATAAAGAGCAATAAAGCAGCGAAAAAGTGCAGGATATTTTCGATTATTTACTTTAGTAAATATGTCCTGTTAAGACAACAACCAATAACTAGTGTTAGAAATTTGATGTTGAATTTCAATCTATATCGCATTTTCAAGTAAATTACAATAAGCAAGCAGCGATTATTATAATAACAAAGAAATAGTTTCAATCTCTATTAAGTTTTCAAGTTAACTGAGATTTACCGGCATTTCAAGATCATTACAAGAAGGCATAAACCATGAAGATAAGAACTGTATTTAGAACTATACTTAGAACTATATTAGACATATCAATTTTATGTGTAATCGGTATATGTCTTTTTGCCACTGTTGCACTTAGCGAAAATCCAGAAAATCAACTGACTTGTGCTTTATTAGTCGGCTTGTGTTTTGCAATTGTGTATATTCTTTGGGGTGCAGTGGAAAAACTCAAATGAGGAAACAATTAAGCTTATCGTTTGCAAATTTCAGAAAATACAATGTACAGGAAACCTCAATAGGCTCAAAGGCAAAGAAAATTGATGTTGATAGCAAAGGGAAAATTTAAAATTATTTTCCCGGTTGAAAGTTTATTTTCTGGCTACAATATACCTTTACCCAAGGTTTTCGTATTCTTTCCTTTTGTATTCCTTACGGTCAAGCTGACATTATATTTTCCTGGTCCATTAAGTATGTACAGAACTTTTAGTTGTTAAGCACATGTTGTCCCCAAAGTTTCAGTTTCACTAGGTTGCGTTTTCTGAACTGCCAGTCAATAGCCAATAAACTGAACTGAGATAGGTGCAAAACTCCCATTGATATTACTACTGAAATTAGCTACTGGAAATTGATTCAGGATCTGGGATGGTAGCAAGCTCTCCAGGAGAGAACTCGAGATTTACTGTTGCTGAAACGGTATCTTTTGAGGTATCAATTATAGAGAGAGTACCGTTACCAGAAATGTTGCTGTTTGCCACATACACCTTTTTTCCATCTAGGGTTACTGCAAGTCCTGTAGGACTGCCTCCGACTATATCCAATGTGGCTGTAATAGTGTTGTTTAGGGTATCAATTGCAGAGACGAAACCATCGTCTGTGCCAGCCGCATACCCCTTCTTTGTTCCTGCCACATATACCTTTGTTCCTGTAGGATTGACAACAATTTCATCAGGAGAGTTATCTACATCCACCGTACCTGTAACAGTATTTGTAGTCGTATCAATTACAGAGACATAATGACCCCTGTTTGCCACATATACTTTTTTCCCATCTGCAGTGACTGCAACTCCAGAAGAATAGTTTCCTACGTGTACCGTAGCTGTAACCGTGTTAGTAGCTGTATCAATTACAGAAACAGTATCGTCAGTGGTAGTAATATTGCCAGAGTTCGCCACATATACCTTTTTACCATCTGCAGTGACTGCTACTCCAGAAGGACTATTTCCTACTGGCACAGTAGCTGTAACAGTATTTGTATCGGTGTCAATTACAGAAATATTGTTGCTGTCACGATTTGTTACATATACCTTTTTTCCATCAGGACTGACTACAACATCGGAAGATCCCACTTTTACAGTGGCTGTAACCGTGTTTGTAGCTGTATCAATCACGGAGACATTGCCATCCCAGGAGTTCGTAACATATGCCTTTTTTCCATTAGGTGTGACTGCAACTCCTTCAGGCCAACATCCTACTTTTACTCTGGTTATAACTGTTCCTGTGGTTATATCAATTACAAAGACACTTAATCCACTTGTAACATACACAAATGGCCATGTGGATGAAACTCTTTTTTTAACGGTTATGTTGGTAAGTTTGGAACTGGTATTAAGTCCATTGCTAGCTGTCAAATTAACCGTATAGTTTCCTTGAGTTCCGTATACATATACAGGGTTCTGTTCTATAGAATCTGATATACCATCATTATCAAAGTCCCAATTCCACACAACTGCGTTCTTCGAAAGATCTGTAAACTTAACAACAAGAGGTGCAGTGCCATTAGTGACGCTGGCTGTAAAGTTAGAAGTCGGAGTAATTGAATTTTGCAGACTGGACATAGATACAAGAGGTAAATAGTCAAACTCATCCTCATAGATGTTATAAGGTAGGTCTGCTATTCCATCTCTATCCAGATCCACGCAGATCTGGGAGAATCCGGTCCCATCTGGCTTTGCCCAGAAATTGCCTCCAATGTAAGGGCCACCGGCAATATTACTGCCTGAAGTAAGTGAATTGTTCCAGTTACTTCCACCTTCGCCAGGTACAAACCTTACGTTTAGAGTGTTGTTAAAGTAATTATTGTAAATTCTTCTACGGCCATTGTTTTCCTTATCAAAAATCCCGCACTCTGCACAGGCTGTTATCGTATTATTGATTATGTCAACATCACAAGCATCTCTTAATTCAATCCCGATATTACAGTTTAATATTGTATTATTGTCAATTCCTGAACCTGACATACTAAGTATAATCCCATAATCGCAGTCAGTAATCCTGTTATTACGAATATCTGCTCCCTGATCCCATTCAGAGATGCCAGTGGAACAGTTTGAGATCGTATTACCCGATACTGTATTATTTATTCCACAGCAGGAAATATGTATACCTTCGCCGCTAGAAATTTTATTTTCGGCTATTAAATTATCTGATATTTCGGATCCCAGAATAATAGACCCATTTTCAATGATATTACCTGTCACATTATTCATTTCACCATAAAAGATGATTTTTAAATTGTCTGGCATGTGGGATCCCAGAAAAATAGAACCGTTTTCAATAGTATTACCTGTCACGTTATTCATATCGCTATAAGCAAAAATTGCATTTTTATCGTAAATCTTACTGGCTCCTGTTATATTTAAACCAGTGATCGTTGTGCTATTAGCTGTTATCAGAAAGGTACTTACACTTTCATTCAGCGGTTTTACCTGCGCATAGCCATTTTTTGATTCTGACCTGATAGTTAGGCCTGTTACATTGACAAGAACATTTTCAGTATAAATACCAGGCCTCACTATTATTATATCCCCTGTTACAGAATTATTCACAGCTTCCTGAATTGACATGAAATCAGATCCAGAATCGTCATCTACCGTAATTTCCCTTGCTGATGCAGTAACTGATATGGAAACTAAGAAAATGAAAATCAAAAATGTTGAAGTTAAACTTATTAGACATAGCTTTTCTTTATTCCTAATTATTCCCCCAAATAAATTTGCCAAATATTTAACAATTGTGAATTAATATAATCATTATTCTCTATTTGTATTAAATGATTGGAATAAAAAGGAAAAAGAAAAGAAAGTTACTTTTCCAGTACTCTTACAATTAAACAGATATCTGGAAAGAAGTAAAAATATTTTAAATCTGGATAAATAGGTGAATGTACCCGCCTGCCAGATATAATCAATAAGAAATTATGTTTCCTTAAATTTCTTTTTTAATTTAATGCATTCATTCTCCTTTGGATTAATATATGCTTAGATTTTTTTTCTGTACCAACTTGGTTTGCATTATTTGCTGTCAAGCTGGGTTTATTTTCCTCGCTTGTTTTACATATGTACAGGACTTTGGCTGGTGAGTAAGTTTCGTCCCAAAGTCCAGGGCCGTTGTGCTGCATTTTCCGATAATTATGTAAATTAAACCGTCAGGGAACAAAATCACTTGTGTTATTAGTACTCAAATTTGCAACAGGTAATCTCGGTTCCTTTAATGAAATGGTACACATGTAAATATCAGTACCATATTTGCTATGATTCCGCCATACTATTCTGTTTCCGTATATTGCAGGATCTTCTTGATTTGATTTATTGGTAGTAATCTGAATTTCTTTCTGAGTAGAAAGATTATACATGAAAATATCATAATTTCCATTACGGCTATCCGTATACACTAATCGGTCCTCGTAGATATCAAGTCCGAATATTGATTTACTGCTAGGAATAGTTATCTGGGTTTCTGTAGAATTTAAAATATTGTACATATGAATAGGACTTTTCTCATCGCGAGAATCCTGCCAAATTATTCTGTCACCGTAGATTTTAGGATTATATGCTGATCCGCTGACAGTAATCTGAGTTTCTTTGGAAGTAGAAAGATTGTACATGTAAATATTGCTATTTTCATAATTTATTCCATTGCGGTAATCTCGCCATACTATCCTATCCCCATAAATATCAAGCTCCCCAGGCACTGATTCGTTGGTAGTTACCTGAGTTTCCTTGGAACTGGAGACATTATACGTAAATATGTGCCCTTTTCCATTCCTGTCATCTATCCACACTATTCTGTCGCCATGTATTGAAGGAACATACGTATATTTATTGAAGGAAATTTGAATTTCCGTGGAGGTGGAGAGATTGTACATATATATGTTGATCCCATTGCGTCCATATAACGACACTATCCTGTCCCCGTAAAAATCAAGTCCAGATGAGAATCCGCTAGTAGGAGTGGTTATCCGAATCTCTTTTTTGGTCGAAATATTATACATATAGATGTCATCGGTTTGTTGTTGATTGCCAAAATTATTACGAGAATCCTGCCAAACTACTTTGTCCTCGTAAATTTTAGGAGAAGAACCATAGAGTGCTTCCCCACCTGTACTAATTTGGGTCTCTGTTAGAACAAGTTGGTTATCTACGAGATCCTTAGGAAACACTAAAATTGTAAATAATTTTGAGTCAGTAGTATTTGCATCGCTCACTGTCAGATTAACGGTATAGTTTCCAGGATCGGTGTAAACATAAACAGGGTTTTTTTCTGTGGATTCAGGTATTCCATCATTATTAAAGTCCCATGATCTTGTTACTGAATTTCTTGAAAAATCTGTAAACTGTACAGAGAGCGGAGCAAATCCTACATCTGGCGTTACAGAAAAGTTTGCAATAGGAGACTTTACTATTGTCGGGACAATGCAGGTGTAAATATCAAAATACCCATTTCCATTGCGCCAATCCTGCCATACAAGCCTATCTTCATAAATAGCAGGCCAATTTTGAGTTGATCCATTCATGATTATCTGAGCTTCTTCTTGCATGGAAATATTATACATGTAAATATCAGAGCCACTATGACTATTGCGGCTATCCATCCATATTATATTGTCTTTGTATATTTTAGGTCGAGATGCCGATTCACTATTTGTAATTTGAGTTATCTTGGAAGTCGATATATTATACATGTAAATATCTGGATTTAGACTATAACGCCGCCCACCACGGTCACCCTCCCATATAATATTATCACCGTATATATTGGGGCTCAACTGCCGAAATTCACTATTTGTAATTTGAGTCTCTTTTGAAGTCGATAAGTTATACATATAAATATTAGGGATTTTATTGCGATAATCTGTCCATACTATTCTATCAGCATAAATAGCTGGATATAAAGCCTCTTTGCTAGTTGTGATCTTGCACTTAGTAAAAGTGGACAGGTCATACATGTAAACATTTGAGTTTCCATTTTCAGAATAATGCCATACGATTTTATTTTCGTAAATAGCAGGAATACTGTATTCAGATACATTTTTAGTAATTTGGAATCTTTTGGCTGTTGGAATGTCATAACCTACAAGCTCGTAATCGTAATTGTCATCGTATCCATGACTCTCTATCCACACGATTTTGTTCCCGTAAATGGCAGGCCAGCTTGCTGAAGATGAATTAAGTTGAATATCTTCTGATGTTGTTAAGTTGTAAAGATGGATTATTCCTGAATCGTTAACGTAATCAGACCATACAACATTATCACCATAAATAGCAGGAGTGGATGCCCGTGAACCATTTTGAGTGAGCCGAGTTTCTTGTAGAGCAGATGCCGTAGATGACGTGAAGATTAAGAAAAAGAAAAATAAGGCTGTTAGATTTATTGAATATGACTTACTTACATTCCTCATTTATTTCCCCTCAAAAAGAACTATTAAGTTTTAATAAAAAATTTAATAAATAGAAAATCTTGACATTATTTTGTTTTTTGTCAATATTTAATACTTATAATGAAGAAAATAATGGGCTCATAGATAAAATTAGTAGAAAACTGTTTTCTAAACATTCCTATTTATGGCGTTTTTAGTAGGGCATTGAGAAAATAGGTAGAAATGCATTTTAAACCTGGAAAAAATAGGTGAATAACCGGCTTTTTAGACTTGGTTAATTCTTCCGATTACCTGACTATGATTCATATTATCTTTATAGAATTTCAATAAACCCCAGTTTATGGCTGGTTACTTATAAATGGTATATAAGTAACTTCTTGATATTAGAGGTTTATCGAAATTCTCTTTATTTTTAGCTTACACAAGAATAAACCCAGTAATAGATAACTCCGGTGATTATCCCAAAACATGAAAAAATGATATGAAAAGATAAAAAGTTTAAAATTAAAGATCCTCAAAAATATTTTTCAAATTTACTCTCAAATTAGAAAAATAGGTTCTGAACTATATAAAAGAAAAAAGTTGAAAATAAAATAAGCCTCGGGCGGGATTTGAACCCGCGACCTCGTCCTTACCAAGGACGCGCTATACCCCTAAGCCACCAAGGCACTGATGCTCAAAGAGCATCTCCAAAATATCACAGCAGAGATATAAAGCTTTCGACTGAAAGCAGAAATAGGTGTGATTTTTCCCATGACTGCTGGAAAATTTACGAGTTTGTTTTAAATAAATCGGGAAAATTTGCTTCAAAAAAGCTATATTATTCCAATTTTACTGCTTAATTTGTCTTTCCCTGAGACCTCCGTTATAAATTCCAGCGCTCATCAATCGGGAAACGCTCGTTAATCCACATTAGGATGTGGTTGTTATGGACTATCTTATAGGAACGTGAAAGGACAGGTATGCCATTGAAGGTTGGTTCCCCTTCAAGAATCTCAAGTTCGTCCATGTCGCGTCTGGTTTCAAGGTTATGGCTGCGCAGGATCCGGCCAATCGGGATGTCAGCCCGCATGAGCTGTTCCCGCATGGTATCAGGCATGCGTTCCAGGGGGGATAGAGACCTTGCGTGAACAAAGGTCGTGCCTCCTGCAGAAAGCCGGACTACTCTATCGTTTACTTTACTGCCTTCTTCCACATCAAGAAGAGAAGCAATCGTTTTGTCAGCCTTAACGGTGTACTGAGACTCGGTTATTACACTTACCGGCTTTCGGGTCATTATTTCCAGCAGAAAGGTCACTGAGCCGTCGGTTCCGCAGCAGACCCGCAGGCAGGTGGGAATCTCAAAGCTCTTCAGTTTTTCCAGAAAATCGCCACTCAAAAAAATACCTCAAGGTGGGGGTGTTAGGTAGAAAAAGTTCAAAATAAGATTAAGTCGTCAGGAGTTTTACTCCTCACTGACATCTTTCTTAGCATTTTTTACTCGTTCTTTTGCTGTGTATCCGGTAGCCTTATACAAGAAATCCCGGAAGGCTTTATTGGTCTGCATGACAGTTTGGTCATCAGTCACGGTTTTGTCAGAAACCGTGTCCACAGAAAGCATTTTATTCTCAATCCAGACTTTTATATTTGACATAGCTCCATAGGAGGTCTCAAGGGTTCCTTCGTTTCTAGAGATTTCTCCGGAGAAACATTCCGTCATTACAGAGTAAATCCTGTCAATATCAGGCTTAAAACCGCGCTTCAATTTATACTGCTGCATTGCTATCCTCTTATAAGAGATATTCATCTCAGATAAAGTTTGCTAGAATCGGTTTGCTTAGAACCCTTTCCTTTGTATTTTCCTTACTTTCCATAATTTTAATCATATCTTAGTATACTTCTTTACATTCAGCACATTATTACATACAGTTATCCAGCATATCGTTACATCCAGTAATCCAGCACATTGTTACATCCATTTTATTTCGTAATACCAAATGCATTATATCAAGTAAGGGAAAGGATACGGTTTTTTATAGGATATCTCTAACTATTCAGTTCTGATCATATTTAACATTGGCCATTAATTTAACATGAAGTTGAGTAATTTCACAAATCAGTCCAGAATAAAGCCCCTTGAACATGGATTCCTATATTTTTCCTTATCACGTCCTTTTTTATTCATATTTAATCTGCTTTGTCTAATTTTGTCTATAGCTTTTGTAATTTTATGTTGAGTTTACTTTCAATAATTTACATTAGAATATAAAACCTGAACTTATCTTCTTGATTTATATGGTGTAATTTTGTTTTAGGACTCAGTACCAAAATCTAGTGATGAATGTAAAACTCAAAATCACTAGATTTTATAAATGGTCACCATCCATGTAATACAACTTAGTGATTCAAGTCTTTAGATAGCGAATATCGATTTTGATAAAAACTGGATTCTTCTTGCTAATTAAGACTTTCTATCAAAAATGCAAAAATCACTGGATTTTGGAACAGAGTCTTGTTTTAGCATAGCTTTATAAATTAAATATTCTACTCAAAATAGATAATATTCGCAAGAATCAATCATAAATATGATTATATCTATCATAAGTTGATACGAAAAAGATATGATTAATTGCCTGATATATCTGAAGATTTAATTTGATTTACCTTATCCTTTACTTTAACAATGCGCAAACAAAAAACTTGTCCACTTGACTAAACCTGCTTCTTTTGGTTGAAGCTAACTTAAACTGACAGAGGCTACAAGTAGAAAAAACAAGTAGAAAAGATAACAAGGAAAAATAAATAAGAAGGTGACCCCAGGATGCATAAGACACTTAATCTGGAAGAGTTAATTGTTTCAAAGCAACTTGAAAAGGAAAAAGAGACAGAACGCGGGGATCTGAAAATTGAAGAACTGTACGACCTAATAATTCCCCCAGGTACGGTTGTATCTATTATTTACGATATTGTTGAAGAGTTCGGGCTTGAACCTGTTACCAGGAAGATATTCGTAGGCGTAGCAAACAGTGAAGAAAGAGAACTCCTGGTTCTCCGTGGCCCTCTGGAGAAAGTTCAGGCTGCTGAAAAATTCCTCTACGAAGAAATGGAAGCCTGGATAAAAAATCAGTAACTAATTAAACGCTCTCAATCGACTAGATTTTACAAATAATCCAGCAAGTTTTCTCAATCCGGTTAAGTCTCTTCTGGTCAGTACTTGAAGAAAAATAAAATTCCGGATTGAAAAAAACAATGAAAATTATTCTTTTTTTGACGAAAATATAAAATGTAAACTTTAAAGGTATAAATTTTAAAAGAGAAATGACATCAAAAAAAGAATAAAGGAGGTAAAGGCGTTAAAAAGGAAAGAAAATTAAAAGGAAAGAAAATTAAAAGGAAAGAAAATTAAAAGGAAAGAAAATTAAAAGGAAAGAAAATTAAAAGGAAAGAAAATTAAAAGGAAAGAAAATTAAAAGGAAAGAAAATTAAAAGGAAAGAAAATTAAAAGGAAAGAAAATTAAAAGGAAAGTAAGTAAAAAGGAAAGAAAATTAAAAGGAAATAAGGACAGGAAGGTTCCGATTATTCAGAACAGATACCTGTAATGCTTTCCTTTGATAAATCAAATACCGTAACTCTATCTGTTTTATCATAGATATCGAGTTTTGAGCCAGCCTCGATTTTTCCGATAATAGCCGCTGTAAGTCCGGCTTCTTCAAAAACCTTTCTGCATTCTTCGGCCTTTTCCGGATCTGCAGTAAACACATAACCTGTTCCGGGATGCACTTTTAGCCACTGTTCAAAATCCACATTGTCAGGTCTCGGAACTTTTTCGAGGTCTACGGCTGCACCAACTCTACTTGTTTCACAGAGCATGCCAAGCGTCCCTATAAGTCCTGGGTTGCTGATGTCTTTTCCTGCTGTAGCAAGTTTTCTTTTCGCAATTTCCTGGGTCACAAGATAGCTTTTCCTGATTACTGCAGGGTCTTTAAAAGAAGTCGTATCCCAGCTATAAGGAGAGTTTGGCCCTATTTTTCCGTCCATATCGTAAGCTGCAATGACCAGGTCTCCAGGACGGGCAGTATCGCTCCGGATTACGCAATCTTTCTTCACTATCCCGATAATAGCGACGGAAATGGAGTTATAATCGGTATCAGGATGGACGTGCCCGCCTACAACCGGAACTCCGAATTTCCTGACTCCTTCAGCCAGTCCTTCCATCAGTTCCTTACAGGCTTTCTCGGAATTTGAAGACGCAATATCTACCATAGCAAGAGGCTTTCCCCCCATTGCTGCGATGTCGTTTATATTAACAACTACAGCTCCATAGCCTGCCCACCAGGGACTTGCATCCAGTATCCTTCCCCAGATCCCATCTGCTGCAAAGAGGATAACATCATCTCCTCCTATATCTATAACTGCTGCATCGTCTCCAAAATCAACAATTGCGTTCTTGTACTCCGGACGAACGGCTTCGAAAACTGAAACGATGTCCTCAATCTGTTTTTTTCGGGTAACCCCTTCGAAGTTCTTTATCCCTTCTGCAAGTTTTTCTAGGTTCAATGTCAGGCTTCCTTTTGTTTTTAAAATTTATACAAATATTTCAGTGTTATAGATACGAATATTAACAGTACAAGTGCAAGCAATCAGTAACATAAATACGAGTACTTCAGTAGTATAAACACAAATATTTCAGCAGTGTAAATACGAGTTAATCAATACTACAAATATGAAAGCATGTAATAATACAGATAATATTACCAGTAAGCTATGAATGCAAATAATATAGATAACATTACCAGTATGCTATCAATAAACTTAAACAGATTACGAAACTTCTCTTATGAAAGAATCTTGAGATATTTTCGTGAGTACCTATTCTTTTATCCTTTATCTTTTTTGTTCTTTGTTTCATAGAGAAGAAGCGACAGCTTTTTATTAAGTAATTCAATCTTATTAAGGCCATATAAGTATGGATATATAAAAATTCCATACTATTAAAAAAGGAGTGAAAAAAAATGGTAGCAAAAGTAAACGCCGATACTTGTACAGGCTGTGGAACCTGTGTAGACGAATGCCCAGCAGCCGCAATTTCTCTCAACGACGATGATATTGCAGTTGTGGATGAAAGTGAATGCCTGGACTGCGGTGCATGCGAAGACGCCTGCCCGAACAATGCAATCGCAATCGAGTAACTATTATAGATGCAATTTTAAGTATGTTTTTAAAATAGATCTGAAAAGCGGAGTACTCTTACTCCGGCTTTTCAGGTTTTGATCAAGAATTCTTTTTTCAGGTTTTTAAGCCGAACTCTTATTTGAACTCTTAATTAAAGTATTTTAAAGGTTTTTCCAATAAAACCTGAAAATTACTGATGTTATTGAAGAGGTAACTTATAGTTCTGGAACTCCTGCTCTTTTCAAGCTTTCTCCTTCCCATTTTCCTTAAGGACTTTTCTTGCTCTTTCGACATCCTCTTTTGTCTGCATTTTTATGAGCTTTCTGCGTTCTTCGCTCATCTGCGACATGTCCTGAGAAAGGAGACCGTATGCATCAGCTCTACACTGCCTGCAGTGGCGCATCTGCAAGACGTAAGGTTCACATGCCTGCTGAGCAGCTTTTCTTTCTTCTGCTGTAGGAGGCTCAATGCTTGCAAAAGCTCCCTGATTAATAAGGGGCATGATATTCATTATATATACCCCGAGTTCGTTGAGTTTTCTGGCAATCTCAACAACGTGTTTATCATTAATGCCCGGGATGAGAACGGTATTTACCTTGACAACAATACCTGCATCAACAGCAGCTTTAACACCCTCAAGCTGGTTCTTTACCTGGATTCTTGAACCTTCGATCCCCCTGTAGACCTTTCCGTGATAAACTATATGGTCCACGATTTTTGCCTGGATTTCCGGGTCTATCGCATTTATTGTTACTGTTAACGTAGAAACTCCCACGCGAAGAATGTCATCCAACTTTTCGAGGAGCAGGAGCCCGTTTGTACTCATACAGAGAGTAAGTTCAGGAAACTCATTTTTTATCAGTTCAAAGGTCTCAAAAGTCTCTTTGTTGGCCAGAGGGTCACCCGGGCCTGCAATTCCGACAACCTTGATAAAAGGGTAGTCTTTCAGAACCTGCCTTGTCTTCTCAAGGGCTTCCTGTGGAGTAAGAACTTTACTCGTAACTCCTGGACGGCTCTCGTTTACACAGTCAAATTCCCGGACACAGAAATTACACTGGATGTTACATGAAGGAGCCACAGCCAGGTGAATTCTCCCGTACTTATGCTGGGCTTTCCTGTCGTAGCAGGGGTGTTCGGCAATCTTTCTCAGGAGCCCTTCTTCAAATTCAGGGCTGTTTATATCATTTATAGGATTGTCTTCTGGCAAATATGTTCTCCTCCGTTCAGAATTTAGAAATACAGCAGAACCTCAGTGCAGGGGGATTTCAGGATGTCTAACCATCTATGATACACCCCTTGATATACATTGTGAATTTAGCTGGAATCCGGAGAATTTATAGAAGCTCCTCCGAGTTCCTACAATTTTAAATTTGAATAGTATTAAAATCTCTTTAATTATATAAAAGTTCAGCACGATATAGTAAGCTTTAAATGAACTTATTTATGTTCGATAAATTTTATCTCTCAAAAATCCTGAATAAAATGAAATTAATTATTAAATGTTGTCAGGACAAACATTGCCAAACACTAAATGTTGTCAGGACAAACATTGCCAAACACTAAATGTTGTCAGGACAAACATTGCCAAACACTAAATGTTGTCAGGACAAACATTGCCAAACACTAAATGTTGTCAGGACAAACATTGTCAAACACTAAATGTTGTCAGGACAAACATTGTCAAACCTGATTATTCCGAAAAATTATCCATTTCGCACCATTTTCCTTCCCCTTCCCAGACCTTTACCTGTAGCGGAAAACCAAATCTTTCGAGGAGTCGGGAGTGAATGTGCTGGCAGAGGTGCTCGGAACTTGGAAATTCGAGGATTTCATTTAACAGGGTATGGTCATATTCTTCAAGTGTTTCCTTAATTCCCTTCTTCAGGTCGTAAAAATCGATAACCATTCCACTTTCCCTGACTTCCCCTTCTACCAGGACCTCAATTTTATACGTATGACCGTGTACTCTTCCGCATTTTCCGTGTCCAGGAAGGTAATGGGCACTATCAATATAGTCAATAACTCCCAATCTCATTTTTGTCATCTGGTACACTCCGTTTTCAATAAATGTTTTTTTCAATAATTTATTCACATTTCAATGTGTTTTTGTTCTCTTTAATTCCGGTTATAAACAACCCCACATCCTGTGAGTCTGAGGGATAACTCGTGTGTCTATAATCTCAAGCAGGCTTTTCTGAAGTTGCATAATACTCTGTACGGATGCCTGTATAGATCCAGAAGGTCGCAGATTCGTTACGTCGCGTCCAATAGGGGTTTCAGGCTGAAGTATCACACAGGATACGTAGGGAACTATAGCTTCTACAGCTGAAGTTACAGTTTCTAATTCCGTACTGTTATCTACAACAATCTTGCAAAAGCAATCTCTTGAATGATTTTTTCTCAGAAGCCTGAAGCACTCTACTGTATTTTCCATATGGGCATCCCGGGCTTCAGACCCTATATCCCGGAGTGATGCTGGAAGTTTGAAATCTCCAGACACATAAGTAACCTTTTCAGTGAGCTTTCTGGCCTGCTCAGGTAAAGTCATATTGGATTCAAGATAAAGTGGCAAGGCCAGATTCAACGTTTCTATGAAATCTGCATGCAGGAGAGGTTCTCCTCCTGTCAGGGAGACTGAATGTAGCTTTTTGAAAGGATGCAGCATAGCTTCTAGCTGGCCGACACTTACAGGGTTTTTGATCTTCTCAAAACTTCCACTCCCTTCCACCTGCTCATAATCACAGGTTCCGGGGTTTGCAAAGTCAGTATCACAGTAATTGCAATTGAGATTGCAGCCAGAAAAGCGGACAAAAGCCTGCCTTACTCCAACATATGGTCCCTCGCCCTGCACAGAACAGAAAACTTCCCTAATCGGAGCAGAAGTAAAGTCAGAAGCCGTCATTATATAACCCCCAGAGGCCTGGACTTTCTCAAATCCTTTTCAATATCCTCAAACTCACGGACATAGGCTTCTCCTACTGCCAGCATAAAGCTTGCAACCTGTTTGTCTTCTCCTATCCCTGCATCTTTCAGATTTCCGTATACATCGTGAGATATATTAATGCCAAAGTGGATTTTTTGGGAAACTGCAGAGGTACTGGCAATAGAGACTGTCAGTTTCTTACCGTTCAGGAAAAGGTCATCTCCTTCTCGGGTTGTGTGCACTTCGAGATCTGAAAGGTACTCTCTGACAAGAGCTGTGAAAAAACGCTGCCGTGCATATATAAGTTTCAGGTCTGTAGAGTCAAAATGTTCGATAATGAAACTTACCATATCTTCAGACCAGATCGATTCATTTGCCCGTCGGTCTTCCAGGTCGATCATGTGCTCAATTTTTACGTCGCAGGCCCCTCTGAAAACTACAACCGAGTCTTCCTGAACTCCAAAACTATTGTAGGCCCAGAGAGAGGAAATCTGGCTTCCATCATAATCAAATTTTTCAGGTAAAACAATGCATTTCATAGAACTATCTCTGCAAGTTTTTCTGCAAGTTTTTCTGCAGGCTTCTTCTTAATTCTTTCTTAATGTACTTTGTCGGCCGACATCCCGTCTAATATTACTGATTCCGACATCCTGTCTAATATTACTGATTATTACTTATACTGATTCCAGGTGTCTCGGCTCAAATTCCAAGTCTCTCCAGAAGAGGATCTTTTACACCTGCATTTTTAAATGCACGTGCCCTGCGCACGCAGCTTTCGCATTCTCCACAGGGAATATCTCCTCCGTGATAACAGCTCCAGCTATACTCAAGAGGAGCTTTTGCTTCCAGAGCTCTTCTGACGATTTCGGTTTTTCCAAGTTCAATTAGAGGAGCGAGTATCTTTACCCCATTCTGGGTGGAGTAGGAAAAAGCCCTGTCCATTGCCTGTACGTATGCAAGGGAATTGTCAGGGAAAGTGCCTGCCTCTTCTCCGTTAAAGCCCACTACAATGTAATCACATTTCCTGCTTTCGGCAAAGCTCCCTGAGATATTGAGCATTACTCCGTTTCTATTAGGGACCCAGACAGCTTTTGCTGAAGCGGCTGTAATTTCTGCAGGAGCCGTTTCGCCAATGTCCTCAAACGATAAAGCTGGGACTTCAACATCCCTGTTAACGAGAGACGTAGATGTTATTTCTGAAAGCCAGTCCAGTTTTATAACCCTGTGCTCAATTTCGAAATATTCACATACCTTTCGTGAGTACTCAATTTCTCTCTCTCTGGCTCTCTGCCCATAATCAAAGGTAATAGCCATCTCAATGCCAAAATCTTCCGCTGCGATTGCGAGCGCCGCAACTGAATCAAGCCCGCTGCTCAGGAGGGTTATAGCTTTCATTTTCACTCACTAATTAACTTTATTTTAACTCAAGACTCTAAATATCTGATTAAACCCACTTTTTAAACTCAATAGGAAATTTAACTAATTATTTTAAACTCAATAGGAACTAAAATCATCTTTTAAACTTAAGAGGGAATTTCTTGAACTTGTAATTGCAAGATTATCCAGGTTCATTGAATCAGGAGTATAAAGAAGTATTCTTCCAGGGTTCCCAAGATATTCTTCAGGGATTATTTCAATAATATCAGTAACTCGTATTTAAAAGTAGCTGTCCTCTTGATGAGAGTTAAGACTCAACCTATGGATTTGTACTGATTCAGACCCATTCCAGGTGCAAGTGGGAAAGTGTTTTGAGTGCAGGTATAAAAGCAGTTTCCGTTAAAGTTTAATCTTAAGTTCCGTTCTCAACTTCGATAAAGAATCTTATTATAAATCCTATTTTAAAATTTAAACTCTTGAATAAGGCTCCAAAAAACCTTTTTTACCTAATTCTTTTTAGCAAACCGAACTATATATTGAATAAGGAAAGTTAATCGAAGAGGTGGGAATACTTGATTGGAATTATTTCGGACTCACACGATAACATAAACGCTATCCGGAAAGCGGTAGAGTTGTTCAATGGAAAAAATGTAAAAGCCGTGCTGCACGCTGGAGATCTCGTTTCTCCGTTTACTGCTAGAGCCTTTAAGGAACTGGAGTCAAAACTTTATTTTGTGTTCGGAAATAACGATGGCGATAAAGTAACACTTACTAAGCGGTTTGAAGAAATCGGAGCTACTTCCTGCGGGGATTTTGGAGATCTGACAATTGACGGACTGCATATTGCCCTTCTCCATGGGACAAATGAGACCCTTGTCAAAGCGCTTGCCAAATCAGGTGAGTTTGATGTGGTAGTCCGAGGCCATACCCATGAACCAGGTGTCAAAATCATTGAAGGAGTTCCTGTGATAAATCCAGGAGAAGCCTCAGGCGTGCTTTCAGAAAAATCAACGGTTGCCATTCTTGAGATATCAAACCTTAACATTGAAATAATGCAGCTTGAACTTGACTGATTTTGTTCCTCTCTTATTTTTTAGCATAATGAGTTTTATTGATATCATTTGGCATTTTTTTGGTGTTCTTTAGTATTTTCCAGGCAAACTGAAGACTCTGTTCCAAAATCCAGTGATTTTCGTATTTTTTAATTGAAGACCTGAGTTAGCAAGAAGAGTCCAGTTATCATCAAAATCAATATTCGACATCTAAAGACTTCAATTTTTAAGTTATGTCACAAGGATCATGACTAATTACAAAACCTAGTGATTTTGAACTTTAAATTCATCACTAGGTTTTGGTACTGAGTCAAACTGAACCCGATTCTTTGGAAATAATATCGGAAATTATATCAGCTTTCTTAACGTTTCCATTTCAACAAGTTTTGAAGCAGCTTCTCATTAAAAATTGTAAACTCATAAAGATTGTATCTCTTACTAATGATTAGATCTCTCATTTAAGGTTGTAATAGCCATGGAAGCAACAGGAAAGAAACCTACAAACTATTTATCCGGCAAGGCAGATAAAATGAAAAAAGCTTCCGGAAAGAGGAAAAGTACTCTCATTTTTGCCTGCTCTGGCCTTTCGAACACAGGAAAACTTACAATGCAAGCAGCGTCAGCTCTTGCTTTCAGGAGGCCTGACCTGTACAGGGCTGCAGCTGCTCACAAAGGGGTTGATGCAGTTGAAGATGCCTTATCAGACGGGGTTAATATTCTTGTCCTGGACGGCTGCTCGGACCGCTGCGCCACAAAAAAACTCGAAGAAGGCGGGTTGAAAGCCGATGTATATATGATGGTCACTGAACTCGGGATTGAAAAAACAATGCCTTCGGATGTGAAGCTAGAATATGTAGAGAAAATTGTCAGAGCTATAAAAGAAGCCTGACTCCAACCTCCCAATATTACTTTTAACTCCTTGTTTAGAGTATTAGTATCCACGCCTGAGAATTGCTATCAATTCCTCTGCATGAGGCATTCTTTCTTTAATTTTTGCGCAGACCGAATTGATATCGTAATCGAGGCGCAGGTACTTTACTTCTCCATTTTCGGTATCAAAAACTGCACAGCTTGTTCGGGGATCTCCGTCTCTAGGCTGTCCGACTGAACCCGGATTTATAATTGTCAGGTTTCCGAGCTTCCTGTTCATGGGGATATGAGAGTGCCCGACAACAAGAAATTCCGTTTCTACAGGCTCTGTTGCTTCATTTATCATATTTTGAATTTCGTCATCCGGGGTTTCAGGTTTTATGTATTCGAACATAGAGCGAGGGCTTGCATGAGTCAGGTAGAGACTTTTTCCATCAATTTCTTCTCTTATCAGAAGTGGCAATTTCTGAAGGTATTCTATTTCGGATCTGTTAAGGATTTTCCAGGTATATTCCCTGGTTGAAGTTGAGAGATGTTTATATTTGTACCCGCACTGGCAGTCTACCTTGAAAGCAACTGCATTATCGTGGTTTCCTCTTATTACAGGAATTCCTTTCATACGCATAAGGTCAATACATTTGTCTGGATCAGGTCCATAGTCAACAATATCTCCGAGACAGATGACTCTATCATGAGAAATTTCCAGAACAGTCTCTAAAGCTTCATAATTTGCATGGATGTCGGCAATCAGCAGAAGTCTCATACTTTTCCTTTTTTCCCTTCGATTTCCGTACTTATTTTCTTTGTTCCGTAGATTCCATACCTTTTTCCTTTATTCCCTTAAATTTCCGTACTTTTTTTCTTTTTTCCCTTAAATTTCCGTACTTGTTTCCTTTATTCCATTGTTTACTTTTATCTCCCTTTGTTTTTATTTCCCTTTGTTTTTATTTCCCTTTGTTTTTTATTTTGTCTATTTTTCTCTTTAGATTCTCCGTTTTATCCCTCAAACATGTAGTCCACGTATGCCTATTCCCATTACCAGTAAATTGGTTTCCATAGGCGGATGATTCCACCCATCAGGTAAAATCGTCCTTTTATCAATGGAAATCTCGACCTGATTTTCACTAAGGCCGCAGCCTTGCATGTAATCCGCAACAAGCTTTTTCCCAAGTGTGGTTGCAGTATCAAGGGCTTCCGAATATGTATCAAATTTCAGCCTGCTGCCAGGGGCAAAGACAAGGAAATCCTTATCAGGAGACATGAGACTAGCTGGCCGTATTAGAATTTCAACTCTTTTAATGCCTTTTCCCACAAGGGCTCCAACTGCATTTCCTACCTCTGCGTGTTCGGGAACGAGAATTTCCGCATCAATAATTTTCGTTAATTCTTCCCTATATGCCCGGACAGGTCCTCCAAGCAACACAACCGGAATGTCCAGTTTGAATTTGGCAAGATAGTTTCCATCCAGGATTTTTGCAATGGATGTGTATGGAACGCCTGCAAGAATATAAGACAACAGATGAAGTGCCATATTCCTTGCAACCCGCTTTTTTACGGCAGTGCAAAACTCTCCTAGAGTCATACGCATGAGTCTTGCAAGCCTTTCTGCACCTATCCTGGAAGCTTCGGCGTTCCAGGCTGTATACTCTCCCAGTACATGCAAAGCATCAGTAGGGGTAAAGCCAATTGCCTGTACGAGACGTTTTCTGGTAAGGGAATCTAATGTCTGAGGATAGACATCTTTTCGGATAAGTGCGTTGATTTCAGTTACCGAAACAGGCTCTTCTCCGATTACCTCCAGTACCTCGGCTTCAGCCCTGCTCAATTCTCCTGTAGGGTAGCCGGATCTTACAAAAAACTTTGTTGGCTGAATGTTTTCTCCAAGATCTTCTCTAGCATGCATAGGCGTTCTTTTGAGGTTATTTAAGAAATCAGGATACTTTACCGCAGCTACTGCCAGGGGAATGACTCGCCTGGGACCAAGGAAGAGTTCCCTGTTAACGGTCCAGATATGGCTGTCCCCACCTGTAGCTGTCGTCTCCATCCTTATTGCTCTGACACGGGTTTTCCAGCCTCCTACAACGGCTCCTTCGTCGCTCAGGTCGGGAACGCCCATACAGATTGAGGAGATGTCCGTGCTTGTGCCTCCTACGTCCACAACTGCACAGGTCTTGAGCCCTGAAAGGTAAGAAGCCCCTACAAGGCTTGCTGCAGGGCCTGAAAAGATAGTTTCAATGGGTTTTTTCAGGGCATCTTTTATTCCCACTACAGAACCATCGCATTTGAGCATAAGTAGCCGTGCGTTAATCCCACGCTTTGTGATATCTGAAATAATGGACTTCACAAACTGCCTTGTTATAGGGATGAGCTGGGCATTGAGAAAAGCCGTTACAGCCCTTTCGTAAGCTCCCAATTCCTGGGAAAGCTCATGGCCGCAGACCGCAGGCAACCCCGTAAGTTCAAGAATCAGGTCTCTTGCCCTTATTTCATGTTCAGGATTTCTTGTGCTAAAATAGGACGATATTGCAAAAGCTGAAACCTTATCCTTGACCTGCAGAGCAAACTTCTCGATAGCTTCAAGGTCAAGGGCAGCAACCTCTTCTCCGTTATGGTTATGCCCGCCTGCAGCAAAAAGCACGTGTTCTGCCGGCAATTCTTTTTCAACCGGATGGTCTCCTATAAGGATAAGGGCTACAGGAAAACCTGTGCCTTCAAGAATTGTATTGGTTGAAAGGGTCGTTGAGACCGAAACCAGCTTTACGTTTTCAAGATATTCAGGATTGAGTCCATCAATCACGTTTTTGATGCCTTCAAGGGGGTCGGGATAGGTAGTAAGCGCTTTATTTGAGTCTACAATTTCTCCATCCGAATCCCTTACAAGTGCTGCATCGGTATAAGTACCTCCGGCATCAATCCCAAGGCTGTAATGCATGTTGAAAATTGCTCCTTTTTTCTTTTTCTTGAAGTGTCTTAACAAATGTTTTATTATTTTTACGCTTGCTCGCAAAATAAAAGAGTTTAGAAATTAAAAATTGATATAATAAAGCAGTGTAATCTTAGAACAATAATATTTGAAATCAATGAATATATATAGTTATTTCAGGTTAATTTGAAATAACTAAAAATGAAAACTTTCTTTACAAACATAAAATGATAGCTTTTTAACTAGATAACAAATAAAAAGGACCCTGGTAATATGACTTCTGCAAAATCTACCAAAGGACCCTGGTAATATGACTTCTGCAAAATCTACCCAAAATGCTACTCCTCATCTTCCTGAGGACTATGATTCTCGGATTTCCGGAGTTCTTCCTTATTACTCCTTTTTTCACCAGGAAATTATGAATTTCATCAAGTCCCTGCCATACAGCCCAAAAATCTGGCTAGATACCGGATGCGGAACAGGATCTCTTGTTAATAAGGCAATTGAGGAATTTCCGGCAACAAAATTTCTTTTACTTGATCCCTCAGAAGGTATGCTAAATCAGGCAAGGAAAAAACTATCATCCTGCCCTGCTGACAGGCTGGAATTCCTGAAAGCTTCCTCTTCCCAGGAGTTTTCTCAAGAATTGGAAGAAAAGCCGGATATTATAACTGCAATACAGTGTCATCATTATCTTACCCGCGAAGGCAGGATCAGGGCGACTGGTGTGTGTTATAATCTTCTAAAAGAAGGTGGGATTTATATCACATTTGAAAATATCAGGCCGCTAACCGAAGAAGGCATTACTTTAGGAAAACGATACTGGCGTAATTTCCAGTTAGCCCACGGCAGGACTGAAGAAGAAATAAATGAACATCTGGAGCGTTTTGATACCGAATATTTTCCAATAACTGTTGAAGAACACCTTGAGCTTTTAAGAGAAACAGGATTCAGAACCGTAGAACTATTCTGGTATTCTTACATGCAGGCTGGTTTTTACTGCACCAAATAAGTTGGTGAGTTCTCATTGTCCTTATTTTGTTTCTTATTCTTTGATTACAGGATTTAAAATCACATAAATTAGCTGACAAATTCAATCTTACTTATAGACAGAATAATTTTTTTATTAATGAAATGATATTAATATTGATTCTACATCTGTTTTTCATCACAAAAATAGAATAAATGGAATATTCATATCAAACATATTTTGGCGGTAAATTATATGGAAGATTTAATAATATATTTACTGATTGGTGCTGCAGCAGGTATTTTAAGCGGATTATTTGGGATTGGTGGTGGGGTTATAATTATCCCTGCATTAGTTGTTTTACAGGGATTTTCTCAAATAAAAGCCCAGGGAACCTCTCTAGTCGCACTGCTTCCGCCTGTTGGCATACTTGCATTTCTTGAGTATTATAAAAGAGGAAACACCGATTTATATGCTGGTATAATTATTTGTGTTGCTATGGTTATTGGTGCTAAATTCGGAGCACAATTCGCAAATATGCTCCCAGTGGATGTACTAAGAAAAGCTTTTGGTATATTTGTTATTTTAATAGGAATAAAGACCTTTTTGGGAAAATAAGACTTTGATGTTAATGAAGAATATCAGAGAATATCAGTAACCACTCAGCCTGTGAAAAGTAGGTCTATTGATGTTAATTTTAACGCAAATCCAAACAGGAAGTAAAAGATCTAATAAAAAATTCAGGTAAATTATGATGCTCTCAGAATTTGCCGGAATCTCTGAAGCTTTGAAGCCCAGAACTCTATAAAAAAGAAATGAGATTAGTACGAAGAATCTTTTCTTTTCGTACTTCTAGTATTTCTCGTATAACCTGTGCTGCGAGAGCCGCTGCGAGAGTCACTTCGAGTGCCACCGCGAGAGTCACCAGTACTCTTTGAACTTCTCCCTTTTGATTTCTGGGCAAGTTCTACAAAGGGTTTTCGCCCTCTCATTCTGTTTTTGAAGATTTCAAGCAGGGCTTCAGCCTGGGCAAAAGGTACGGTTACGAAGGAGAAGTGGGGGAAAATTTCTGCGTCCCTTATTTTCAGTTCGCTATCTCCTGTTTCCTCCTGAATGAACTCACTCAACTTGTCAGGAGTCATGCCGTCAACTTTTCCCATAGCTATGAACAGCCTTGTTTTGCCTTTTCTATCGACATAAGAACTGCTGGAAATCTCTGCGTACATGCTTTCGTCGAACTGTTCTTTGAAAGCGTACTTAAGAAGTGCAGCCAGGATTTTTTCTGCCGGATATTCATTTAGGAGTTTTTCGCTCATCTCAAGGCAGTCGCCATATTCTTCCATCTTTATAGTAGAGTCAAGTTCGGCTTTTATTCTAGTCCTTTTGGCTTTGATCACATCTTTTATTTCAGGCAGTTTTCCTTTCTTCATCTCTGACTTTGAAGTCTTTTTTATGTAAGTGAGTCGCCTGTATTCATTGGATGTAACAAAGGTAATCGCAGTTCCCTGCTTTCCGGCCCTTCCTGTCCTTCCGATCCTGTGCACGTAGGATTCGGGATCCTGGGGAAGAGCATAGTTGATAACATGGGTCAGGTCCATGATATCAATACCTCGCGCTGCAACGTCAGTTGCTACGAGGATATTTATCTTCTGTTTCCTGAACTTATTCAGGATTTTTTCCCTTTCATTCTGGGAGAGGTCTCCATGCAGTGCATCGGCTGAGTAACCTCTGTCTCCAAGCTTCTGAGCAAGCTGGCCGGTATCTGTTTTTGTCCTGCAGAAAATAAGCCCGTAGAACTCGTCTTCGATATCTATAATCCTGCACAGAGCTTCGAACTTGTCGTTTTCCTGTACCTCAAAGTAGATCTGTTCCGTCAGTTCTGCGACAATTTCTTCTTTTTCTATAGCAATGTGCTCATAGTTTTTCATATACTTCTTGACGATTCCAAGGATTGCTTTTGGCATTGTAGCTGAAAAGAAAAGCATTCGCTTATGAGGCCCAGTTGCCTTTAGAATTTCCTTAATATCGTCAATGAAGCCCATATTGAGCATTTCATCGGCTTCGTCCAGCACAAAGTACATGATGTCCTCAAGGTTCAAGCTCTTCCGCTCAAGGTGATCGATGACCCTTCCTGGGGTTCCCACGACAATATCAACTCCACTTTTCAGCACTCTGAGCTGCTGGGTCATGGACTGTCCCCCATAAATCGGGACGATATGCAGCTTTTTGTCCCCTTTCAGGGAGTTGAGCTCTTCTGAGACCTGGATTGCCAGTTCTCGAGTAGGGGTCAGGACTATAGCCTGCACCTTTCCTGATTTTTCCGGAATTTTTTCTATAATGGGAGCTCCGAAAGCCGTTGTTTTCCCGGTTCCGGTCTGAGCCTGCCCTATGATATCACATTCTCCTTTCAAAAAAAGCGGGATAACCTTTTCCTGAATTGGGGTTGGTTCTTCAAACCCTTTCTTTTTAAGAGCTTTTAATGTACTGTCTGAAAGCCCTAATGCCTTAAATTTTGCTAATTTTTCCATGTACTCACTCTAATGTTAATATTTTTTTACAGATCGCTCAACTTGCAGGTCTGCTGCTGACATACTCTGCCGCATACCCGGCAGTATCCTTTGCGGAAGAGGCCATTTATTGAAACCAGTACATGATACCAGCTAAAAACAGGTAAACACGCCGAATAAATGGTTGATATTTCCCGGGAATGCGAGAAGGTGCCTAGGACCAGGGAAATTCACAACCGAGATACATAAAACTTATACAGCAAAAGTTCGATTTTCTTGGATAAGTTCCGGACGCTTTTTTGAGTTCTTCCCTGTGATACAGGCAGACGGAGTTATTAGATTAAATAATACCAGGTTAGATAACCTTTGACTTGAATAATTACAGTTACCCTGTAACCAATTCCTGTATATAACCCTTTGCAACTCCTCTAATGGAGTCTTTAATGATAAAGCTTTCTATCATCCGGAAAAGCCCTTAAGCCAGATGGCAGCGATTTCCAGGAAACCCAATTATAAGCCAATAATTACAATACAAGCATATGCAGCAATTAAAATGAGTATATGCAGCAATTAAAATGAGTATATGCAGCAATTACAATATAGGCATATGAAGCAATTACAATACAGGCATATGAAGCAATTACAATACAGGCATATGAAGCAATTGCAATATAGACAGGAGTTACAGACTCAATAGAGTGCTTAGAATCGCAATCAATGCTTGGAAATTATATCCGGTGCTTAGAGGTTATAAAATGAGGCTTTAGATAGGGCTTTTCAGATAGGACTAAGAAAACGTTGAGAAAATACCTGCCTGTTCAATAATACCGTCCATGAAAACAAATTTCATCGGTCAACATTTCTTTAAGGAGGTTCAGCCTGTCTATTGAGTTCCGGATCTGTTCGGGCTTGTCAAGTACTTCTTCACATCCGGTTTCCTCCTGTATTGTTGTGATCCTCAGAAGTTCGGCAAAATTAACGCACTCGTCCAGAAAGCTATTGAACAGCTTGCGGGCTTTTATAAGGTCATCCGAGGTTCTGAAGTCGGGCTGAACGGTTTTTTCGTACTCTGCCCTATGTTTCATCTCAGATACCAGAAAACGTGACTCAACATAATTTCTTGCATTTAGAAGATCACCGAGCTTCCTGAGATCAGTCCCTATATGCTGAGTAAAGTAAGCAATCTCAAAAGCCCACTGCTTATCAAAGTTAGTTTCCGGGCCTAGACTGGAAAACGGAATTTTACTGGTCAGCCAGTTCATCTCCTGTTCATTTTTGCCTTTTTTCATTATTAATTAAGAGGAAAGAATAAAAGCTTAACTAAATTCTCTGGCTCTACAATGTGTTTTCTGGACTTTTCTTTGGGAGTACTCCAGAGAGCACATATATTACTGAGTTTGTCCTCAGTAAGCTCAGGGCTTCTTTCTCAATCAACTTATCCGCTGCTCTCTCATTCTCTATTCTTTTTCCAGAAAAAGATTTCTTTTTTACTTTCTCGTAACATCTTTTGACAAGTTTGGTACTGCTTTCCATTCCCGAAATTTAGTTCCTGGCACATATAGGGATATGTTTTAATATTGTCATGTTGATTTTTTTCTTGAAAATGGGGATGGGTAAAATGCAACTGGAATACAGTGTAAGAGGAGCCGAACTTTCGGATCTTCATAAAATCATGGTGCTTTATAAGGCTGTTGCAGCCCGATCGGGTGGAATTGCAAGGCAAGCCGATGAGGTCACTGAAGCTTATGTCCGAAATTTCATCGAGAGATGCCATGAAACAGGAATTATTCTGACAATTGAAAATCCTTTAAATCCTGAAACCTTGATAGCTGAAGTTCATACCTGCAGCCCTGGTATAAAGGTTTTTTCACATCTTTTCAGCGACCTTACAATAGCTGTGCATCCGGACTATCAAGGTAAAGGGATAGGGTCATTGCTCTTTCGAGCCCTGTTTAAGGAAATAGAATCAAAATATCCTGAGATCATCAGAGTTGAACTCATCGCAAAGGAAAGCAATCAAAAAGCCATAAGGTTTTACAAGAAATTTAGTTTCAGGGCTGAAGGCAGGCTTGAAAAAAGGATTTCAGGCAAAACTGGAGAACTGGAAGCAGACATTCCTATGGCCTGGATCAGGCAGGAATGAGAACAGCTTAAAGGGAAACAAAAGAAACTAAGCTTTTATAAGAGTTGTTTATCATTTTTCTCTATTTAAAAACTAACTGGGATAACATTTTTGAGAATATCATCCTGACAGCAAGAGCAAGGAATTGGTTGCAGTCGCTTCTTCAGTCCTTATGAGCTGCAAGTTTTGTATCAATGTCCACTCGTAAAGAGGCCTTTTACCCACGGGGCCAGTAAACAGAAAATTGCCAAGTCCATTGACACAGCTCCATTCATAGCAGCTAGTTATCAGATGAAATAAAGAGAGAACAGAAAGCAAGAGAGAACAGAAAGCAAGAGAAAAATACCTTTTCTGCTAGAATGGCTTTTGGGGAATTCCTTGGAAGGATTCCCTTAACTGCCAAATTTAGACCGGAGAACATTCAGTATTGTTTTTCAGGTAAAAAGTTTAAAAAATTGAAAAGCAGTATCAAAAAAGAATTAATTTAAAAATTAAGTTCTCATTTTGAAGGCGCTGCTTTTGGAGCTTTTGTAGTGTCTGCTTTTGGAGTTTCTGCTTTTGGCTTGTCCACTATTGGAACCGCTACCTTAATGAACTCCTTAGCACCAGTCTTTGCTCTTTCGTTAGAGATTGATATACAATCTTTTGGGCATCCATTAACGCATTCAGTGCACATAATGCATCTAAATACATTGAGTTCCCATGTTTTGTCGGCCTTAATAACTGTTATTGCGTCAGGTGGACATTTCTTTTGGCATAGTCCGCATAAAATACAGTTATCAGGATTGAAAACGATTCTTCCTTTGAACTCCTTAAAAGGTGCCCTTACCTCGAAGGGGTAAAGTCTGGTAGCAGGTTTCCGAGAAATATTTCCTAGTACAAGGTTTAACATGCCCATTGATATCACCCTTCTTTTATCTTTCAGTGCAGCTAATGCAGGGATCTATAGTAAGTACAACTATAGGCACGTCAGCTAGTTTGACGCCTGGCAGCATAAGTAACAGTGAAGGTATGTTTGCAAAGGTTGGAGTCCTTACTTTAAGTCTCTCCAGATTTTTGGTACCATTACCTTTCACATAGTATACAACTTCACCTCTGGGCTGCTCTGCTCTTATAATCGCTTCGCCAGTAGGAAAGCCCTTTACACGCGTTGCAATTTCACCTTCAGGCAGCTTGGAGATCGCATTTCTTATCAGCTTAATAGCCTCGTATATCTCATCGATTCTTACTTTAGTTCTACCGTAACAATCTCCTTCTTTTGCGACGGCTGTCTTAAAACCAAGATCCTTATAGATATCATAGTCTGAGGTATTTCTCACATCAATGGCGTTCCCACTACCTCTAAGTGTAGGTCCAGCAGTTCCGGCCTCATATGCGAGTTGCTTTGACATTACACCTAATCCCACAAGTCTTTTCTTAACAGTGTAATTGTTTACAAACACCTTTTCTATATTTTTGACTTTGGGTTCCAGGTCATCAAGAGTTTTCAGAATCTGATCAATCTGTTCTTTAGTCAAATCTCTGGAAGCTCCTCCAACTTTGGACATTGAGTGTATAACTCTGTTTCCAGTAAATCTCTCCAATACATCCAGTACATCTTCTCTGTACTTCCAGCATTCATAAAAGAGACTTTCAAATCCGAAACCATCTGCGAACAGGCCGAGCCAGAGAAGGTGACTGTGAATTCTGCAGAGTTCACTATTTATCACTCTTAAATACTGAGCTCTTTCAGGGACTTCGATATCGAAGAGCTTTTCGACTGCCCGTGAATAAGTTATACCATGGATGCCACTGCAAATTCCACAGATTCTTTCACAAATATACATCGTTTGATTGAAGTCCTTTGTGTCTATGAATTTTTCAAGCCCTCTATGAACGTAGCCCAGTGAGGGAAGTACTCCAACAACGACATCATTGTCAATCTCGAGTTTTAACGATACCGGTTCAGGTAAAACGGGATGCTGAGGACCAAAAGGTATTACGGTTGTCATTTGATTCACCTCTCAAACTGCTTTAAGCCAAAGGAGTTTTTGGACTGTTTGGCGTTAAGTAAAGGTGGCCCTTATAGTCGATTGCTAAACCTTCGAAGGTCAATCCGAAAAGATCCTGGTACTCATTCTCGATTAAAAGTGCACATAGGTAAATGCCTGACATACTCTTGGGTTTTTCACCTGGCTTTACAAAGTACCTCAGGTTCTTTAGTTTATTATCTTTCTCGAAGATATATATCAACTCGTGGCCTTCGTTAGCCTTCAGACATATCATAGTAACGTATCGATAGCCATCACTTTTAAAACCTTCAACAGCTTTTAGCACTTCTGGCATGCTTTTAATTTCTGTTATATTTTGAATCACATTATCAAGCATTTGATGGCACCTCTTTTCCTTTCAGTTTTACTTCTTTTCCTTTGATGTTCCCTTTCTTCTTATTTTCAAGTATTGAAAGTGCTGCTACTACGCCGTCAAGTATGGCTTCAGGCCTTGGGCAGCATCCGGGAACATATGCGTCTACAGGTATAACCTGGTCTACTCCGCCTACTACATTATAGCAGTCGTGGAATATCCCACCTGTAGATGCACAGGCGCCTACAGCTAGAACAACTTTTGGATCAGGAATCTGGTTATAAATATTTTTAAGCACATTTACGTTCTTATAATTCACCGAGCCTGTAACCACCATTATATCAGCTTGCTTAGGAGTACCGATGTTCAAAACACCGAATCTTTCAGCATCATATAGAGGAGTAAGACAGGCCACTACTTCAATATCACAGCCATTGCAACTGTTCACGTTTACATGTATAATCCATGGGGATTTTGCCAAACTCATAAGTGTCCCTCTTTTAAGCTAATTGGACTCCGCTAACGTACAGGAATGCTATGTTCACGATCGAAATAATTAGCAGGACTGACCAACTCAGTTTGAGCATCCACTGCCAGTATACTCTTGCGGTAATATTGTCTATGACAATTATAAGCAAGTAAGCAATGATACCTAAAAGCACACCTATTATTGGGTTTGATGCCCAGAATAAGAATATGAGTCCTGTTAAAAACACGTATTCATAGAAGTGTGCAATCTCAATAGTGGCAAACCCTGGCCCTCCATATTCTGTCGTCATACCTTTAACCAGCTCCTGGTGACCATGGTGAGAGGTTGAATAGTCAAAGGGTGACTTTTTCAGTTTGATATTCAGAACAACTATCATTGCTATGAATATAAGAGGCGTATACATCAGCATAGGAGATGATGCATCTAACACCGCAGTTAATTTGAAAGTACCGGTAAGTAGGTAGATTGCAAGAGCATATAAAATCAAAACTGGCTCATAGGACAGTATAGCCATTATTTCCCTTGAACTTCCCACTCTAGCGTACGGAGAACCGGTGCTCATTCCTCCTACAATTAAAGCTAACGAAGCTACTGTGTAGACGAATATTATCATCAAGAAGTCTTGTTTGAAAACCAACATTAAGAGGCTCAGAACTATAAATACCAGGTACACGATTACATAAAAATTTTGAGTTGGATTTACAACCATGTTGTCCTTGCTGAGGAGTTTCTTAACATCGTAGTATGGCTGCAAAAGAGGAGGGCCTACTCTACCCTGCAATCTTGCAGTAATTTTTCGGTCAATTCCTGAAGCTATACAGCCGATAATAGGAGCACCAATTAAAACAAGAACAGCTAATAGAATGTCGTTCGTATTCATAATCCTACTCCCCCTGCTAATGCAATTACAATAAGAATTATGGATATTGCGTATCCGAGTGTTGTAAGTTTACTTTCTCCAAAAGTATTCTGGAGATAGATGTTGGAAACGCTGCTTTTTTCGTAACTGCAAAGTCCATTTCTGAACATTAATCTATCCTTTTCAAGGTTGTTTTCCCCACACATGTAATAGCTGGATGTACGAGGAGTAAACATATTTTTGGTAGCTAGATAGATCAGAACTGCCAGAGCAAGCACTACGAATATTGCTGCATAAGCAAATGCCCCTATTTCAGAGGTAAATTGTCCAGCCTGTCCTGAGATAACAGGAGCGGTTTTGAGCAGAATTTCGACCTGAGGTTTAATGAAGTAGTTGTATATTGAGAATACAAAAATACTTGTAACTACAATGGCTAATCCAAGGAAGGACAATGGGAAATAAGTCTCCGGTTTTTTATGCGGAACTGCATTTTTGTCCATGCTGGATGACAGAATTGTTCCAAGCCACTTAGCGTAATAAACTGTAGTGAGTGCACTTCCAAGGACAAGGAACACTATTACAACAGGGTTGCTTGAAGCAGCTTCCATTGACACCCACTTTGTGAGCAGTACTCCGAAAGGAGGCAAGAGCATGGAAACCATTCCCAGAGCTGCAAGAGTAGTGAGAAGAGGAGCCTTGTTTATTAATCCTGACATGTCCTCGATATCTCTACTTCCTATGGTGTGCTCAATTTCACCTGTGCACAGGAAGAGAAGAGCCTTTGATATGGCGTGGAACAGGATAAGCATAATCGCAGCAGCTACAGCTAGAGGTGTGCCTATTCCAGCGCTTGCGATAATTAGTCCCAGGTTTGCAATAGTTGAATACGCTAGCACTCTTTTAGCATTTCTTTGAGATAAGGCTAAAGCTGAACACATAACGAAAGTAAAGCTACCATAAACTGCAATAGCTGTTCCGAGGCTCGAACCCGCAAAAGCTGGTACAAGTTTGACAACTAAAAACACACCTGCATTCACCATTGTGCTTGAGTGCAGTAAGGCAGAAACCGGGGTTGGAGCTACCATTGCGCCTAAGAGCCAGCTCTGGAAAGGCATCTGAGCAGATTTTGCAAAGCCTCCTATACAGAGTAAAGCAACAGGAAGAGCTACAGTGGCCATTGCTGCTGCATCAGTTCCAGCATAAGTTCCAATCCCAGAAAGAGTACTTATTTCATATTTAGTAGCGAGAAGAATTATGCCTATGGATAAAGCAATTCCACCAACCAGGTTTAAAGCAAGAGCCCTGAAACCGTTATTTATTCCTTCCTCATCCATGTTATATGAAATCAACACGAATGAACACAGAGTTGTTAGCTCCCAGAAAAGGAACAGCCATCCCAGTGTGTCAGCCATTACCAGACCATTCATGGCTCCAAGGAAGAAGCTCATTGTAAAATAGAAAATTTTTTGTCTATTTAGGTGTCTGTGTTCTTCATATTCATCCATATAACCGGTTGCAAATAATATAATCGCAGTACCGACTATATTGACAATTAATATCATTATCTGAGAAAATTGGTCAATATTAAGAGAAGCACCTTCAACACCTGGAACGTTGGTAAAAGTGTAAGCAAATAAAGCTGCCGAAACAATTCCTAGTCCGAGTGTAGGCCAGTTTTTGTATTTTGCTGACACCGCAAGAATAAATAGTATTATCAGTACTTCAAGTATGAGAACAATATTTTCAAACATTGCGAAATTTGGTTCACCAATCTGAACTACTCCAGTACCATCCAATACTAAATTAACTGATAAAGCTACTCCTATTATGAAAAAAGCCCAAGCCAGGTACTTATATAGCGATTTAGGAAGGGCTACAAATAATAACGAAAACAGTATGGGTACTATAATTAATAGCATAACGGTGTTTTCTATCATACAGCGTATCCTCCGATCTATTAATCCTCCGATCTGTTTATTGTCTGACTATAATACTGGAATTTACGCAACTGAAAAAACAGAATCCAATATCAGGACGTTTTATAACCTGAATGTTATTGTAACCTGGTTTTTATACTGCCAAATGACTTATTATATTGATTTCCCAGTCCAACTGCGCAATTCCTGAGTGTATAAGAATATGGACTAATATTCCACAAATATTATAGTATTCTTATATCAAAATCACAAGAAATAATAATATGTGAATAATGTCGATATAAATTCGACATGTTGCCAATTCTTAATATTACAAAGGCATATTTAAAGATAGTGATTTTCTTTTTACTTTTATATTACTAACAAGAATAATGGACAAAATAGCCCCCAAGTATTGTTTATTCTTGTTTACATTTCTCGTTATGTAATACTACTGAGTAACAATAGGTACTATTAAATGATTTGAGTACTACTAAGTAGTACAAATTAGCATGAACAAAGCTATATTTAAACATACTGATTTTAGTTTACTTTTATATTGCTCCTGAAACTCATTTATTAAATAGCCTGTGAAAGTTACAGTTTTAAATAAAAATGTAAAAATAAATGGTAAATAATATTATTAAATTACTACAATAATTAATATAACAAGGTGGTATTTAAAGAAAGTGATTTTAACTTTATATTTATAATAATAGTGATGATATGAATATTATAGCAAATTTGTTATACATTTATAATATTTTGAATAGACCCGAAGATCATGAATTTCCCCAAGAAATAAAAAAATTGATTTTGGAATCGAAGCACTAGTTAACAAATAGAGTAAAAAGACAAGAAGAAGGAAAAGTTTCGGTTTTGTACAGCTTATCCCTACTTCTCTCAATGTTTGATTGGGGCTCATACTGGTTATAAAAGGATATTGAATAGATATCCTGTAAAGATTATCGAAATTGCCACAATTGAGACAAAAATCGCTATTAGCTCATTTTTAAGCACTTTTTTAAGGATGATCATTTCGGGCAGGGAAACAGCTGTAACGGACATAAGGAACGCAAGAGAAGTTCCTATAGGAAGCCCTTTCCCAATTAGGCTTTCTACGATAGGAATCATTGCCATAACATTTGAGTACAATGGAACTCCGATCAGGACGGCAATCGGAACTGCAAACAGGTTGTCCTTGCCTGCATATTTCTCTAAAATACCTTCAGGTGCATATCCGTGAAAAATGCCTCCTATGCTAACGCCTATAATTACATAGACCCATACCCTTCCCATAATGTCTTTTACGTTTTCAAATGCAATATTTACTCGTTCCTTTACAGTAAGCTCATCGGGTTTTGTAGTTTGCTGCCCTACTTTTATCTTATAAACAAAGTCCTCCACGTACCTTTCCAGCTTCATAATACCAATCAGATAACCCCCAATAACTCCCAGTATAACTCCTGATACAATATAGATCACTGTTGCTTTAAGGCCGAGAGTTGCCCAGAGAGCAGCAACTGCGGCTTCATTTACGAGAGGGGAAGTTATCAGAAAGGAAAAAGTAACTCCAAGAGGTACGCCTGCCTCTACAAACCCGATAAAAATCGGAACTGAAGAACACGAACAAAAAGGAGTTACTGTTCCGATCAGAGACGCAAGAAAGTAATACTTAATCCCTTTTTTGTTTCCAAGCACCTTCCGGGTTCTTTCAGGAGTAATATAGGTCCTGAGATAAGAAATGAAAAAAATCATCAATGCAAGCAGCAAGAAAATTTTCATCACATCGTAAATAACAAAGTTAACGCTAGCTGCAAGGCGCGTGTCAGGTGCAATCCCGAAAACCTCGTATGTTAGCTTGTCTGCAATCCATTGAAGAGGATAAAATATATCTACCATTTTGAGTTCCTTCTTCCAGTTATTTGCACTCTTTTTGTAATTTTTACTTCACGTTATATCAATATATATTTATATGATCCTTAAAAGATATAAAGTTGCCGCTCTAAGTAAATATGTATAATAATAGACTCTGTTCCAAAATCCAGTGATTTTTGCATTTTTGATAGAAAGTCTTAATTAGCAAGAAGAATCCAGTTTTTATCAAAATCGATATTCGCTATCTAAAGACTTGAATCACTAAGTTGTATTACATGGATGGGACTCAGTATCAAAATCCAGTGACGAACATAAAATAAAAAATCACTAGATTTTGTAATTGGTCACCATCCCTGAGATACAACTTTGGGATTGAAGTCTTTAGATGTCGAATATTGATTTTGATGAAAACGGGATTCTTCTTTCGAATTCAGATTTTCAATCAAGAAATGAAAAAATCACTAGATTTTGGAACAGAGTCATGGATGGTGACCATTTATAAAATCTAGTGATTTTGAGTTTTACATTCATCACTAGATTTTGGTACTGAGTCTAATAATAATAATAATAATAATAATAATAATAATAATAATACCTGAATTAGAGTGAAATTAGATTGAGACACTTTAACACCGATATTCAAAGCCAGTGTAATTAAAGGTTTAATTATACATCTAATAAACCAGCAAGGGAATCTTTATGAACATACTGTCACGAAAACACCAATAGAGAGTTCAAGTGTGCTTAAACAATGCTTTCTGAAACATGACTGAAGGCTCAAATCTCATCAAAGCTGAATTTAAATTCACTAATTGAGGGCTTCAAGTATGGTCAAATGCTCTATCTGTGGGAAGGATGAAAGTTCACTGCTTAGAGTAAAGCATAGGAAACTTGGCACTGTAAAGCTCTGTTTCGAATGCTGGGAAGTCGAAAACAGCAACAAGAATCTTCATCCTTCTTGTGGTAGATGCGATTGCTGAAAATGAATCTATTCTTACATCCTGTAGTTTACTCCCACTTTTCTTCACTCTATTTTTCCCTTCGGAGTCTTACTTGCTCTTTTCCTTCTATAAGAAGTCAGCCACTAAAACCGATTAAGAATTGACATCAAAAAGTTTTAGTGACAAAGTCAGCCGTAAAAAGCTAAAAACCCTGTAAACAAGCTTAAATATCTGTTAACGGTTTTGTGCAGAGCGGTTTTGTATAAATTTAAAGGGAAGAGATTCAAATTAAAAGATAAAAGACTAAAATGGAAGATCACTTTGATTGAAGGATCTCCATGACTTTCCTGAGAGTATCTGCTACTTCCTGGTCTTCAAGACCTCTTTCTTTGCTTTTCTTGATTCCAAATTCGGAAATTACGATCTGTCTATCAGGTTTAAACCCTGCAAGCTCAAGTGTCTTGCTGGCACAGTTCAAAGGACAACCGTCAATTGTAATAATACGATCAGAAGTTTCTGCAGACTTCATAAGTCCTGGCGCTCGTGCACCTATTCCGGCAGTACACATCAGGTTCCCTATACCCTGCTTTTCGAGTTTGATTGCGATTCTGTTTGAGAGCTGGCCTATATTGACTGCTCCAGCACACGTGAAAATTGCCACATTTGCCGAACCGCATGCACATTTTGGTTCTTCTGGCATATTTTTCACACTGACCTCGGATTTATCATAAAGTGACTGTAATCTTGAGTTTATCTTAAATTAACTATAATTTTGCTTTCTAGTTCCGAGCTAACACTTCAATCATTTTAACAGATTTATTTTTTAATCCACTTTTTGATTTCATCGACACTTGGAACTTTACCTGCGACTTTAACCTCTCCGTCAACCACAAGAGCAGGAGTGACCATGACTCCATATCCCAGAATTTTATCGAAATCTTCTACCTTGATGATTTCAGCATTTACACCTGTTTCCTTTACAGCTTTCTCAACAATTTCTTTTGTTTTGTTGCACTTTGAACATCCTGTACCAAGTATTTCGATTTTCATCGTATTCACCTCAACATTCTCTATTTAAAATAACATTCTCTATTTCAAACAACATTCTCTATTTCAAATATATTTGAAATAACCTATATAAAATTTCCTATTTCAAAATAATTTGAATCAAGTTTCAACCGGATCAACGTTTAAATTAAATCCAAGAAGAGTCAAAATCAATGTATTTATATATATATCTGGCAATCTTTGAAGAACATGGTTGAAACAGAACCCGAATGCATTTCCATGAAAAGGTGCTTTATGTATACTATCTTCCTGTTTATCTTTGCAGGTATTTTCGAGACAGGAGGAGGATACCTTATGTGGTTGTGGCTACGTGAAGACAGAAGACTGATTTTTGCATTTTCAGGGGCAATTGTCCTGTTTTGATATGGAATCGTGCCCACTTTTCAGCGCTCTTACTTCCGTAGAATATATACAACTTATGGTGGTATTTTTGTTGTTATATCCCTCTTATGGGGCTGGATTTTTGACAAAATCCCTCCCGATACCCATATTTATCCTCTATTTATCTTTATACTGACCTGTCAACGAGGAATGTAGAACATTATCAGCACACCTGCAAGTGCGATCAATGCCCCTATTATTTCATATTTGTCTGGGTTTTTCTTGTCTATCAGAGCTCCCCAGATCAGGGATGAAACAATAAAGATTCCTCCATAGGCAGCATAAACCCTACCGAAATGCGCCGGATGAAAAGTTGGAATTATCCCGTAAACTGCTAACGTCAGTCCTCCGAGAAGCCCGAGTACTGCTCCTTTCTTTTCCCTTAACCATAACCAAACAAGATAGCCTCCTCCTATTTCAAAAAGGGCAGCCAGAAAAAACAGAACAAGAGATACTACAGAGTCAATCATTTATATCATCCTCTCTTGGCCAGTAGTAAATGATTGATACTCCAATAAGAATAACCAGGGAGCCTATAAGATCAAGGAAAGAAGAGAATTATAGAAAGTTGCAGGAAAAGAAAAGGAATTTTAGGAAAAAAAATAGAGAAAAACAAAGAGAAGAAAGTTTAATAAATAATTAAACCTGGCAGAAATATTTGTTATGAAAATATATTTATAGATAAGCGTTCTGCTTGAAGCCCTGTATAATTCTATTCTCATTTTGAGTATGTAACTTCTATACTATATAGGGAGAGAAATATCCATGCTTCAAATATTCAAATCAACAGATTCCGGACTGGTAACTCTTGATCAGGTTGAAGACGGTACATGGATTAATCTTACAAATCCGATAGAGCAGGAAATTCTCTCTATATCAGAAAATCTGAATATTCCTGTTGAACACCTCAAAGCTGCACTCGATGAAGAAGAACGTTCCAGAATTGAAGTGGATGAAGGCTGTACTGTCGTATTAATAGATATACCCGTACCGAACGCGAACTTGCAAGATGGAGGAATTTATTATACAATCCCCCTTGGGATTATAATTACCGACAGAAACATCGTTACCGTTTCCCTTCAGGAAAATTATGTTATTAGTAGCTTTATTGAAAGGAGAATAAAATCCTTTTATACATTTAAAAAAACACGGTTTCTTTTACAGATCCTGTATAAAAACTCAAAGTTATATCTTCAGTATCTCAGGCGCATTGATAAAGCAAGCGATAAAATTGAGTCCAAATTGCATAAGTCCCTGAAGAACGAAGAATTAATTCAGCTTCTTGAACTGGAAAAAAGCCTGGTATATTTCTCTACATCTTTAAAAAGCAATGAAATAGTCCTTGAGAAAATTCTTAGGTCTACTCCTGTCAAAATGTATCCTGAAGATACGGATCTTCTTGAGGATGTTATTGTCGAAAACAAGCAAGCAATTGAAATGGCAAATATCTATAGCAATATCCTGACCGGAACAATGGATGCATATGCTTCGGTTATTTCCAATAACTTAAATATTGTTATGAAATTCCTTACTTCAGCTACAATCGTCTTATCAGTCCCAACAATGGTTGCCAGTTTCTTTGGAATGAACGTTGACGTCCCCTTCGAGTATAATCCTCATGCATTTGTAATTATTTTCATAATATCGTTAGTTTTCTCAACGATCCTAGCTTTCACAATGGTAAGAAAACAACTATTCTAAAGCAACTGCTTTAAGAAAACAACTATTCTAAGAAAAAAAGGTTCTAAAAAAACACTGAAAACAAACATGATATTCCTTGAATAACATGCACAACTATATGAAAATGAATGCTGATAGCAGCATTTTCATGTTAAATATCAATTTTAAAATAAATCTCGCCTAAGTACCCGAATTTTAAGATGTTTTCTTCAGAACTTTTTATTTGTTAATTTCGTACTTGAAAATCCCTGAGTGCAGCTTCCTGTGAAAGGAAGACAATCCGAAAAACTGAAATAGAAAAGATAAAAGAGTTAGGGAAGCTCCCTAACTTTTTAGGTTAATTGGATATCTAAGTTTTTAGGTTAACTGAAAGATATATTTTCTCAGTGAATTGTGTCGTAGGCACATTCTCCATGCATAGAGATATCCAGGCCTATAAGCTGATCTTCATCTGTAACCCTGACCGGAGTTACCAAGTTTATTAACATCAGCATAATGTAGGTAAACACAAATGCATAGACTGAAGTAGCTGCAACAACCACAACTTCTTTAATAAAGAATGCTGTGCCGTCGTAAAGCAGGCCATCCGCTCCTGCCGGGTTTATAGCCGTCGAGGCAAAGATTCCAAGTAGAATTGTTCCGGTAACGCCACCAATTCCATGGACACCCCATACATCAAGAGCATCGTCCCATTCCATCTTGTTTTTAAGATGTACGGCAAAATAACAGACAACTGATCCGAAGATTCCCATTAGTGCAGCTACAGGTAAAGAAACAAGACCTGCTGCCGGAGTAATTGTTGCAAGGCCTGCAACTGCTCCTGTCATAAGTCCTACGAACTTTGGTTTTCTTTCCTTATACCATTCTATTGTCATCCAGGTGATTGCTGCAAAAGAGGCTGCAATGTCGCTGTTCAGGAATGCAAGTGAGGTAATTCCATCTACATTGAGTTCGCTTCCAGCGTTAAAGCCGTACCATCCAAACCACAGAAGAGCAGTACCTATAGCCATTAACGGAATGTTGTTTGGCTTTGTTATTTTGTTGTACTTTCTTGAGCCTACATAAAAAACAGAAGCAAGAGCTGCAAAGCCGGCTGTAGCATGGACAACGATTCCGCCTGCAAAATCAAGAACTCCCATTTGTGCAAGCAGACCGCCTCCCCAGACCATATGGACAAAAGGATAGTAAACAAAAAGCTGCCAGAGAACAAGGAAAATAAAATAAGCCTTAAAAGTAACCCGGTTTGCAAATGCTCCCGTGATCAGAGCCGGAGTTATAATTGCAAACATCATCTGGTAAGCCACAAATACAATTTCCGGGAACCCCATATCTTTGAATAGTGTGGTTGGAGTAATTCCATGCAAAAACATTTTGTCCAGGTTTCCGATAATTGCACCTTCTCCCCCGCTAAAGCACAGGGAATAACCTATGAAAAACCATAAAATAGTTGTCAATCCCATCGAAACAAAGCTTTGCATCATAATTCCTAAAATATTCCGCTTACAGGAAAGTCCTCCGTAAAAGAATGCCAGACCAGGGGTCATTAGCATCACAAGACTTGTCGCAAGCAGCATAAAGCCTGTAGAACCGGTGTTTAACATCTTATCATCCCATCTATATTTATACGATAACTAGGAAATCTCAAACGTCTTACCTTTTTCCTATGTTATCATACATAACCATTTCTACCCTTCGTGTTATACGAAATATGTTTTAAGAGATTTCCGGGATAGATACTGTTAAGATGGGGTTTCTCGATAAGGAAACTTCAACGAAAATCGAAAATTAGAAAAGTACAGGTAAACTCTTACCTGTACTCAAATCTGTACTTAAACGTTGTACGCAATTTCACCATGCTGCGTTTTGTCAAGTCCGATGTTTTCTTCACTTTCGCTGACTTTAAGCCCTATAGTTCTGTTGAGTATGAATCCGATAAGGAGAGTACCAACAGCTGCATAAACAATCGTGATAACAACGCCTTGAAGCTGGATTAACATCTGGCTGGTGTTTCCAAGCAGGAGACCAGTTCCTCCTACGCTTGCAAATACACCTACCAGAAGTGCACCTACTATTCCTCCTACTCCATGTACTCCAAAGGCATCCAGCGAATCATCATATCCGAACCTTTCTTTGAGTCCTACAGCTTTGTAGCACACAAAACTTGTGATCATGCCTATAGGAATTGCTGCCATTGGCGTAACAAAACCCGCACACGGAGTTATTGCAACAAGTCCTGCTAGAACACCCGTTGCAAATCCCAGGGCAGTCGGATATCCAAAGTGACGCCATTCAAGTGCCATCCAGACAAAACCTGCAGCTGCTGGAGCTATAAGCGTCGTAATAAATGCAAGTGCTGCGATCTCATTTGCAGCAAGAGCTGAACCTGCGTTGAACCCGAACCATCCGAACCAGAGAAGGCCACCTCCAAGGAGCGTCAGAGTAACGTTGTGTGGCTTTAACGGGTCTACTCCAAAACCACGTCTCTTGCCGATGTAGGTCAGAATTGCAAGCGAAGAGACACCTGAAGTTATATGAACAACCGTACCACCTGCAAAGTCTAGAGCTTCTCCGGTAAGGAACCCCCCGCCCCAGACCCAGTGGCAGACAGGTGCATATACAATGAGACCCCAGAGGGCAATGAATGCAATATAAGATTTAAACTTAACACGTCCTACAATTGCACCTGAAATCAGAGCAGGTGTAATTATTGCAAACATTCCCTGAAATGCAATGAATGCATAAGTCGGAATTGTGCCAGTTACTGAATATGCATCAATTCCTCTCAGGAATGCATGCCCAAGGCCACCAACAAACCAGTTGCCATCTGCAAATGCAAGCGAGTAACCTATCAATACCCATTCCAGAGCCATGATGCCCATTGCAACAAATGAATGCATCATACTGCTAAGAACATTTTTACGCTGGACCAATCCGCCATAGAACAACGCAAGTCCAGGAAGCATTAGTAATACAAGTGCGGCTGAGATTAGTACCCATACCGTGTCTGCTCCTTCGATAGCCATATTATCCTCTCATAAAGCGCTATTTATCTATTCATAGAGCGTTAGGTCCAGTTTCGTTAGTGCGAATCCGTATTACATCCTCTAAAGGAAGCACAAATATCTTGCCGCTTCCGATATAACCATCGTTGCCTTTTGCTCCGGTGTTTATTGCTTCAATAACTGATTGCAGGAAATGATCTTCCACAGCAATTTCGATCTTGACTTTTTCAAGAAGATTTGCCTCATGTTCAGTTGCCCTGTAAATCTCCAGATGCCCTTTTTGCGCACCATAACCGGCGACCGATGATACGGTTAGTCTATTAACCTCAAGTTTCTGAAGTTCTCTTTTGACTGCATCGAGTCTTTCCGGCCTTATCATTGCGATTATGTACTTCATCACGACCACCAATAGGTATCTTGTATCCGATATCATTGTATTTAAAGTTGCCTATCGGGGTATTGGATATTTAAATAGTTCTTCCAAATAAAATTAAAATAAACGGAGTCATTCTTCAATTAGGGAGCCCAATATTGTTTTTCTGCTTTCGACGTTGTTACCGTATATTAAAAATAGGAGTCCTGAGTATCTGGTGTTAGTTTACTTCCCTGTTTTCAAATATTTTTGTCAGAGAGCTTTTATTCAGTGAAAGCAAATTTAGAGATATGTTCAAAGAAATCGGAAGTGTAAAAAACGAGGCTGATGAGATTGCCCTGCAAATTATTTCCCTATTCAGGGAAAGTATCAGTGAAATTTGCCTTAATGAACCTGAATCCGTATCAGATTATTTCAAACCGGAATATTCTCATTATATTGTAGTTCATACTCCCCTGAATATCCGTTTTTCCGAGAAAAGAGAAGAATGGAACATGCGCTTTTGCAGAGATGTCGGAGTTTCAGTTGTTGAGCATATCGTAACTGAAACTGACAGCGTTTACGTAAAAGGGCTCATGGCAGTTAATGGGTCAAAAATCTATGCTATCCTTCCTTTTATGACAATAGATGCAGAAAAATCAAAGATGGCAACATTTCCTAAAGACCGCATGGCACGTGTACGGATGAAGGTGATTCCTTCTGTGCTTCCGGACATAAAAGGAGAAACAATTCTCGATATAGGAAGCGGCTTTGGAAGCCTTACCATAGAACTTGCAAAAAACAACCCTGATTCAAAAGTTTACGGAATCGATCTTCATGATTCTCTTACAGGCCAGTCTCAGATGAATGCCGATATCCTTGGCGTGCCGAATGTAAAATTCAGGACAGGAAGTGCCTATTCCCTTCCTTTTGAAGCCGGTTCGGTGGATGTAGCTACCTGCTTTTTAATGCTTCACCACCTTGAAGACATCAAATTCGCCCTGTTCGAGATTAAGAGAGTGCTTAAAAACGGAGGCATGTTGGTAGCAGTTGAACCACTTGCAGATCACCATCACCACGGCCCTCAACTCTCGGAAGCTGGATGGCAAGGGCTTTTTGAAGATGTCGGCTTCGCAGTAGATGTTGAAAGTGCGGAAGGGGCAGCAATCCTGAAAGCTGTGAAAAGAGAATAAACCTCACAAAAAACAAAACTCGCAAAAAGAGAATAAGTCCAATAAAAAGAGAACAAATGCAGGCCCTGCTTAGAACTCCACAGTCAAACAAAAACTCAGTTACGTGATGAAGGTAGACGATGACCGGATTAACAAAAAAGCTATATGAAGCACAAAGAAACAGAAAAAAGTGACGCAAGAGGAAACCTGATCCAAATAGCTAACGGAATCTTCTTGCATCATAATATCCCAGGCCTTTTGTTGTCTGGAGAACTTATCTCCATTCTGGACTTATAGGCTGAAGCGTAAAACCCGTTAAATCTTTAGATTTGATGGGGCATATATCACCGGAGATTCCAGAATTAAAAATTTTCCTTTTTGAATAGAATATAGATTATGCATGAACAAGAGTCAACATTCAAAGCTTAATCCATAAAAAACAGCAGGTTAAACATTAAGCTGTTTCCTTAAGTTACAGAAGCGAAAAAGACAAAAAGGAAAATGATGAAGTTTTGGTAACTTCATTTTTTAATCTTTTAATAATAAATCTCACATTCCCAATTTTCAATTTTTTAATAATAAATCCCACACTCCCAAGCTTGATCTTTTACTTTTTCCAATTTAAGTATTGGCTTACCTAACTGCGATATAACTGGTCTTTTTTACTGTGTTACTACCAGCAGCATTCTTTACCGTTAAGCTCACAGTGTATTTTCCTGCTTTAATATACTTGTGTGTTGGATTATGGGCTGTTGAAGTGCTTTTATCACCAAAATTCCAGTACCAGGAAGTAGGTGATCCTGTGCTTTTATCAGTGAACTTCACATTCAAAGGATGTTTTCCAGTGGTCGGCAATGCAGAAAAAGAAGCAACAGGTTTTGTTACAGTTACAACACTTATATAACTGGATTTTGTTGCTGTACTACTGCCCACTGCATTCTTTACTGTTAAGCTGATAGTGTACTTTCCTGCTTTAGTATACTTGTGCGCTGGATTCTGAGATGTTGAATACGTTCCATCTCCGAAACTCCATTTCCAGGAAGTGGGACTATTTGCACTCTTATCAGTAAACTTTACTGTCAATGATACTTTTCCTGAAGTCGGGGATGCAAAAAAAACAGCAACAGGTTTTGTCAAAGTTACAATATTTATGTAATTGGATTTTGTTGCGGTATTACTGCCCACTGCATTCTTTACTGTTAAGCTCACAGTGTACTTTCCTGCTTTACTATACGCGTGTACAGGATTTTTAACTGTTGAAGTATTTCCATCTCCAAAGCTCCATTTCCATGAAGTTGGTGTGCCTGTACTCTTATCCTTAAAACTGACTTTCAGAGGAGCATTTCCTGAAGTTGGGGATGCAGAGAAGACAGCAGTCGGGGTTTTGAATAGCTTGTTTCCGCTAATTACAACGTTCTTAATATTTTTCACGAGGATTCCGGAAGAGGTCCTCGATGTATCCACGTTTATTAAAGTATTATTTTGTATATTTACAGCACCATTTTTGAAAGAATTTCCATCTACATAAATTCCTTCCAGTCCCAGATTTTCAAAAGTATTTTTGGAAATATCCGAGTTTAGCCCGTCTATCAGGAACTTCTGATTCACTCCTTGATAGGAGAGATTTTTAAAAGTGTTATTACTAATTATTATACTCCTAAAGCTTCCTTTATTTGGAAAATCAATTCCGTAAGTCCCTTTGTTTTGAATATTATTTCTAATTATAAGCTCGCTATCAATTCCATTTCCTCCCTTATACATGTCACCTGTCATACCATTAAACGTGTTGTTTTCGTAAATGTGTACTCCATCGTTTAAGCTGCCGCGTTTAAATATCCCTCCATATCCGCCATAGATATTATTATCAGAAAAAGTAGACTGTTGCGTACCATCTGCAAATGCATAATGTTTTAGAAGTTGTGGGTAGATCTTATTTCCAGTTACGACAAAATTAATAACAACGGCATGGGCATCAACTACATTAGCACCAGTGACCTCAGTACCTATCAGAGTATTATTGGAGATAAAAACGTCTCGATCTAAAGATTTGCGTTCATCTGAATTGCCTGTAATAGCATGCCTGCAGTTCTCTATGTGATTATTGGATATATTTATAAAAGCCGAACCGCTAGCCACATTTATACCATATCCGCAGTTAGCGTGTAGTGAATTGTAAATTTCATTGTTATTAACACTCACATTAAAACAGGAATATAAACAAAGATCACCAAATCCACTGTTATTGAGCCAGGAGTTTGTGACCGAACTATCCTTACAATATTGCAAAACAAGTCCGTGATGAATCGTTGAACTGCCTGTATCCTCTATCCTTATATTTTTTATATGTATTTGAATAGGCCTGTATACTTCAACCTGTACAGTCTCGGACAATTTGTAATCTCTAAGAAGTGGTTGATTTAAAGTGACAACATTTCCATTTACACCTTTAACAACATACATTTCACCTGTTATTTGATCAGGATAGTCCAGAGGACACCACTGAACGTTTTTCCAGATCTTAACCAGGTCATTCTTGCGAACCTGGGAAACATCGGTTAATACAATTTTAGATGAACCTTTTTTAGCATTAGCAGACAGAGTTGTATTTGCGACAATTGATCCATTGAAGAAAATCTCTCTATTCACTTCTTGAGCCATTCCTCTATCCGGAGTTTGAAGATGAAGGGTTACTTTCCCCTTGCCTACTATATTCAGACTTTTATTTGTTTGAGATATTTCTTCCGGGAGATAATAATCCTCTCCATAGATAGTTATCGTATCTCCGCTTTTTGAGTAATTCAGTGCTGCCTGAATGCAAGCTGAATCGTTTTCGTAATTAGGTGTATGAAAATAACTCGGTTCATCTGGGCCAGCCTCTTTGTCAATCACTATATTTGCTGCCAAAGCTGCAGAGCTACTTAACGCAAGAAAAAAAAGAGTTAAAATAAATATTGTTATAAAAGTCTTCAAGTTTTTCATTAGAGTTATCTCCTAACCTGTTTAACTTAGATCATATCTTATAACCAAATTTGGTTCTATAATTGGGATAAGACTTGCATACTTGAACTAAAAACAAAATAGCATTAAACCGCTAAATGTCCAAAGTGTAACTTAAACCATGATGCTTAATGTGTTTGATTTAACACATCGAGTACGTAACTCAAATAGATACCTTAAAGTCAATGCATACCTGAATTTCGGAAAAATTCATGGTCTGAATTTAACATTGCCCATTATCCAGCTGCAGGAATGATTTGAATTTTAAAACAGCCTCTGAGAGTGCGTTTTAAAAATAACTTGAGTCTACAATTGAATAAAGGGCAATGATTACCATAAATGCAAATAAATGCATGACTCTGTTCCAAAATCCAGTGATTTTTGCATTTTTGATAGAAAATCTGAATTAGCAAGAAGAATCCAGTTTTTATCAAAATCAATATTCGCTATCTAAAGACTTGAATCATTAAGTTGTATTACACGGATGGTGACCATTTACAAAATCTAGTGATTTTGAATTTTACATCCATCACTAGATTTTGGTACTGAGTCTAAATGCATATTACAAATATATAAATAGAAAATTTCCAAAATTCAGTTAATGTTGGCTTTCATAAGGGAAGTGCCCTACAAACTTATGTAAATATATAAAATCAGATAGATTAAGATTCTGATCTAAGATCATTGACGTCTAGGAAATTCAGGTATACGTCTCTGGAATTAAGGAAAGGACTACGGATGATGTACTACTAAGTGTTAATATCCAGTAATTATAGTTCTTACGTAGACTACTACATGTATTAGGTCTCATTATCCTTTGTTTTATATCCTTTTATAGTGGTGAAGGAACAAATTATCATTGATCGAAAGGTAACTCTTGATGAACTTAACTCCTTGATTACTCACGAAAAGAACTCTAGAATACTTAAAAAACTTTATTTTGTCAAATTCAGATATTAAGGAGATTCTATTGAAAAAGCTGCTATTAAACCTCGAGTTACTAAGAAAACAGGATATCATTGGCAGGAAGATTGGAACAAAGGCGGTTACACCTCTTTAATGCCACAATTTTGTGGAGGAAGAAAATCTAAACTTACCGATGAACAAATGATAGAATTAAGAAATTACTGAATGAGACGGATTATTGAACTACTAGAGAAATTTTGGAATTAATAAAGGAAAAACACGATGTAGAATATTCACAAAAACAAATAGGGGTAATATTACATAATTTTAATATGTATTATTATGAAATCTATTCTAAGTAGGGTTTACATACGTGAACTGAAAAACAGTAACAGTAAGTCGTTATGTGCCTAAAGCAATCTCATGCATTTGTGTAGTTGGTAGTTTCGTTTATAACGTGAGATGTTTTATTTTCATAATAATCAAAAGCATACTGACTACCCAATACATCAAGACTGTCGTTTTCACCTAGCTTCTGTCCCAGAATAGCCTTGACTTTTACGTAACCAGTGTCATTAACTTTTGCTGCTAGAAGATTATTATACCAACCAAAGTATTCTCTAGGCCACTCTGTTGGGTCGTTATTTGCGTTCAAATAGACAAAGAAAAATATGTTTTCTTCTTCTTTTAGATTGTCACTTAAATAGACATAGGTATCATATGTCGGATAAGAGGCATATTTAGTGTATTTTCCATAAGGCACCGAAGAAACATTAGAAACATTTTCAACAGGGAATATCATCGGGCTTCCATTATTAATGGGATCAAAAACATCGAAATTATCTGCAACAAAGCTAGTAATATAATCAATATCTTTGAGTCGGGTTTTGTTTGTTTTGAATCCGAGCATGTGGCCTTTCTCGGTTTCTGCAATGAAAGTTATCCAGTTCCCTGAATCTATCTCTTTGTTGTCAAAAATTTCAGTCATGTTTCTGAAATAAGGACCTTTGTGGTATTGTTCAGACCAATTAAAGGTTTTATGAATTAACTTCTGGGTAAAATAAGGATCTTTTTGTGCAGGAGGAGTAAAAAACTTGCCTTCCTTAGATGCAGGGATAGGAACCATTATTACGGTCATCCCCTGTACTTCTCTTCCAGAAAGGCCAGTCACTTTGACAGAATAAAGACATTGATATCTTTGACCATCATTTCTCCAATTTACCTCATTCATGTAAATGCCGTGGACAAATAGACCCATAACTAGAAGAATCAAAAATATGGGAATGAGTAGAAGATTTCTTTTTCTCAAGCTTATCCCACCTAGTATTTTTAAGTAGCTGGATGAAATGTGTTATTCACTAGAGTTCATATAGAGGGACTTGTTCGCGTTATTAAACCTGTCTCCGGACAACCTGTCTACTAGTTGATATTCGCTCTAGTAGTGTAACTGCTTATATTAAAGGTGCTTAAAAAATAGAATGAAAACTGATTTTTTCAGCTCATAAGTAGGATAGAACACATGTTTCAATTTCCAATATCTGCTTTTAACTCTTTATGTATTTCTGTTAGACCTGCATTATATTGTGCTGTCTCAAGCAAAACTTTAGCCGTTATGACTGTGTAGTAGTCGTGTTAAAGTTGTTTGGATGATTGTTAATGAAGGACGGGAACTTACAGTTATTGTGTACGCACCTGAGTAAAATTGTTTTACTTTGAGATATAAAAAACCTTAAATTTATTGTTTTGCTGAAGTTGACAGGGATTAGTCCTTCTTTTTTCCTCAAGAGGCTGAAAACAAACACACAAAAAGACATTATGCCGTTCAGCTGTCTGGCAATCCAAGCCCTGTATTACTTCTTGCTGAACTTCCATCCTCCATAAAGTGCGGGCGTGTTAATATGTATGCAGGCAAAGTTATGTGGAATATTTCTTAAAAATATGAATAAACGAGCTAATAACGGTAATCAAGATATATAGAGAAAATATTTTCGTTCTTTTCGAGCTCACTTTTTATTCTGATTGCATCTTTTTCCGGAATCCAATTCTTGGACTCATCTTCAAAACGAATATAACACCAGGTAGACTTTTTCACTTGAATATCATATTTATCGAGTATTTCAAGAAAATTTTCATCTTGAACAGCTTGTTCAGATACCGTAAATACGTGATAATCTCCTTTTCTGATAACTTGGGAAGGAGAAGATATAATCCAATCTTTTTTTTCCTCTTTCATTTTTTGACTTAGTTCACGTCTTATATCCCAATTGTCTTTGTCTAACATTATATAGTATTTGTCCGCCACATGATCAATATTGTACTTTATGCTATAGTTCATAGTAAGGTTGTAGCTTTCAAGAATAGTTTGAACTTCTGAATCGGAAATTCCATCTTCAAATTGAATATACATACCACCTACCTTAAGCTCATCGTTAACTTGCGTTTCCGTATCTACTGGTGTTTTTACAAATAGCCCTGCAATTATTACTAGAATCAGAAAAACAATAAAAAAAGCAACTTTCTTGTTAATTCTACTCATACCAATTACCCCAAAAAAGTGAAGAGTTTTAGCTCTTCACTTCACATATATATGACAAGTTTCAGCTCCCCAAGTTTCTATATATTGGTGCCCCGATCCAACAGGCAGTGGATCATTAATCTTCAAATAGTGTACTCCAACGCCAGAATCTGAGTATCCTCTACAGACTCGAGCATGCCCTGGAATCAGACTAACTACAGGTCTATTATTATTTATTTCGGAGGTGAGTTGACTAAAAATTGGAGTCCCATCGTCAAATGTACCAGTTTTCCCTAACCCTCCTTCAGATCTGCTTGTTTTATAATAATATTTCTGGTCGTCAATAACACCCCCTTCATGACGGGTTATATCTCGCCATTAAAATGATGGGGGGTTAGCCCTTCTTTTTTCCTCAAGAGACTGAAAACAAACACGCAAAAAGATATTATGTCATTTAGCTGTCTGACAATCCAAGCCCTGTATTACTTCTTCCTGAAATTCTACCCTCCATAAAGACAGATCATTAATGTAATATCTTGCCAACTTTGTGTTTCATTCATCAATGTGTGCAAGGAACACATCCAAAATTTTTTCATTTGTTTCAAGCTCATTTTTGATCCTAGTTGCATCCTTCTCATAAATCCAACTAGTTGATCCATCTCCAAGACGAATATAACACACAATGGCCTTTTTCAACGGAAGATTATTTTTTTCAGCATTGTAAAAAATTTTTCATCCGGAGTAAAGTCTTCAGGTAACAGAATTATGCTATAATTTTCTTTTTTGATTTCAACTTCATAAGTCCAATTTTCATCTTTCCTTAATTCGTTGATTATGTCTGTTTTTTTACCTTGGTCTATAGATATATAGTATCTTTTTAGCATATCGTCGGAATCATAATATATAGTATAGTCCATAGTCATGTTGTAATTTTCAAGGATAGTTTTAACTTCCGGCTCAGTAGTTCCATTTTCAAATTGGATATATAAACCACCGACTTTTGGTTCTTGATACATGGGAAGATGAATAAACACATAAATTACTACAAGAATCAGAAGAACAATAACAACAGCTATTCCCTTTTTAATTTTATTCATATCCTTCACATCTAAAAAATGAAGAGTTAAAACTCTTCACTTCACATATATGCGATCACTTTCAGAACCAAATGCTTCCCAATAAGAATGACCAATTGGCCACGGATTATTGAGACGCAAATAAGAAGTTAGAAGACCATTATATTGGTATCCAACGCAAGCTCTAGCATGTGTCGCAGTATTACGAAAGATATTTTTTGCAACGGAACCCTTTAATATTTAACATAATCAAAGTGTACGGACCAAACTTTCTTATTCGTTTCAAGCTTATTTTTTATTATAATTGCATCCTTTTCTGTGATTATAGCACTATTGCCGGATATATCGACAAACTGGATATAACAAAAAATGGTCTTTCCCACCAAATAGTGATCATCTTGAAAACTTGTTGTATTATAATCTATAGTATAGTTCACAGACATGTTGCAATTTTCAAGAATGGCTTTAACTTCCGGCTCAGTAGTTCCATTTTTAAAATCGATAATTAAACCGCTTACTTCTGGTTCTTGATACATGGGAAGATGAATAAACACATAAATTACTACAAGAATCAGAAGAACAATAACAACAGCTATTCCCTTTTTAATTTTATTCATATCCTTCACATCTAAAAAATGAAGAGTTAAAACTCTTCACTTCACATATATGCGATCACTTTCAGAACCAAATGCTTCCCAATAAGAATGACCAATTGGCCACGGATCATTGAGACGCAAATAAGAAGTTAGAAGACCATTATATTGGTATCCAACGCAAGCTCTAGCATGTGTCGCAGTATTACTCTGCAAGGGTCTATTATTGTCAATTTCATTACGAATATCAGCAAGATACCTAACATCAAACGAGGAAGATGAATTAGGCTTATTTAATCCGTTACTTGATTTATAATAGAGTAATGCGCGAGAGGCACTAACTCCGTGAGGGGCTACCCCATTCATCATTTGATATATAGAACTTTGGGAAGGACTACTTCCTTTATAGTAAGTAGTAATCATTGCTGCACTTGCTGGCACACAGTAGTAAGTGGTGGCTTGCGAATATACAGGAACACTGAGTAATTTTTGAGCAAAACCAAAATTTGCAGGACTAATGATTGTTTTTTGGACAGTTTTTGATGCTATAGTTGTATTGTCACGAAGTTTTTTAATATTTTCTTCAGTGACTGGCACATTTATATTAACTCCCTTATCAGTTGCTGCTTGTTCTATAGATTTAACAAGTTCATCACTATTTTGCCATTTTTTAAGATTCTCGTCTATTTTATTTTTCACTACCTTTTCATACATTGACCAAACTCCAGGTTCTGTTTTAGTTGCTGGTTGATCTGGTATCACATCAAGGGTGTAGGCATCTACAAATATCCGATGTTCATCACCTCGGATCTTGTCCTTTACTATCGTCATTGCCCCTATTTCAGGATAATCATATACAACCATCTTAGTTGACATGATTTCTCCAGTTGGGTATTTTGTTTTAGCGGTTTCTATTGACTTGTCCATTGCTTCAGCCGCGTTAAAGGTTTTAGGATCAAGTTCGACGAGTCGGACTGATTGTCCTATTGTTTTATTGGCACCGATGTCGATTCTACCCATTAGGTTACTATTTTTATATACTGAGAATTGATAATATAATTTTTGGCCATTTATATCATAGATTTCCAATGGTTTTGGATTAATAGATTATTCTGTCCAATTTCCAACACCTTCCATGTTAGTTGTTATGAACTGGATCATTTGCGCATTTGCGTGCTCAAAGGCTTTCTCTGCAGTTACAGAATAATTATCCTCTTTCTGTGCACTCACAGCTGGTATCAATGCCATACCAACCAGCAGTATTGCTAAAACTAGCGTTCCTACTCTAATTTTGTCCTTAATCATTTTATTACTCCTAGATTTTTCCCTAGGAGGCAGAATCAGGCAAGCTTAAATATTCGCACAGCTAATCATGATAACTGCCTCATAGGGCATGTTTTATGGGGTTCGGGTGGTATCGGGAAATACTTTTAAACTCCATAAATTCCTTTTTATTGATTCTTTAAATTTTTTCTGTGTAATCTCTCAAACAATTGATTTTTGAACTAATTTTGATATGAGCTTATTACGTGATCATTAACAGCTAGAGAATTTGGCCGGAAGTATTTTATATGGTCACGTGGATCCAGACTATATTCAAAGATATCGGTAAAAAAAGATGATAGTTATTTTATTAAAAATATATGCTTTAATAAGTTAACATTATTCTAAAATGTTAACGTGATGCGAAAATTTGGCATTAGAACTTTTAAGAGTTTAAAACTTCAGGGATTTTAGAAGTAGAAATTTTCACAAGCTCTTTTCTTCCAAGTAGTTCTTACCTCTTTAATAATATCGTGCGGGCGCGTATTGTATGCACGCATGACACGTATTAAATGCGCGTGCTTTGATCGGGGTTAAGCGGGCTGGAGTAGCTGCATTCTTTGATTTGCATCTTATCCAATTGTAAAAATTGCTTGGATTTTAAGACCGTCTCTGAGACAATCTACTGTAACGATTCGCAATATGTATAATGAGGATTATGATTAAATATACAATGAGAGTTTCAATCAAAGACATAAGAATTACTGCTATAGCAGTTGAGAAATTAAGTTGAAATAAACTCCTAAAATTCAAGATTAAAAAAACGGCAAAGCAAGTGATAAACAACGTTATATAATTTTTTTTCATCATAATATAATCCACACCCATACCAATAATTCTTAGCTTGGAGAATTTTATTTTTACATCTTATAGCTCTATTTAAACCTTGGAAGTTCTCTATAACAAGAATTTTGAACCATTTTTCATAGTCTAAGACTAGCATTTCGTCAATCATTAAAGATATAATGATTTGGAATAGTTGCAAATGATTTCATACGACATTTTGCTATTGACTTGACATTAGTGCTGTATCAACCAAGAATGTCGTATGAAATCTGCTTTATAGATATTGATTTAAAATTATTTCGTTAATGTATGGAGTAGAGAAACTGGTAGTTTCCATTTTTATCACATTGTGATTTAACTGTGCAAAGATAATCTTCAATAACCCAGCCTACACCTTGGTATTCAATTCCCCAATGGAAATTCCCTCTTCCATAAATTTCTGAAAGAGTATGCGTGTCATAATTATACCCACCTTCTTCCCAGTTACTAACTTGCCAGATTTGTGCAACACCTCTAGTGTACCATGAATCATAATAATAAGCTGTCACAGTAGCCCCATTATACTTATAATATCCTTTTGCATTGATAGTAAATAATAATGAGCCAAATGGATAACTATAGAATTTCTTGTATGCTGTTAGCATACCAGTATACGAATCACCCGCTGCTGTATTAATATTTTTAGCTACTATTTCATTATTTGCGTCTTCCTTCAAGCCACTAATGTAAAAAAAACTTTTATTGGTGAAAGTTATTGCTGATCCATCTTTTAGCTGATATGTCCTTAAATTATCTTTGCCTGGAACAGTATCGTTTTTTGGTATTGAAATTTTATCCTTGTTTGCTTTACAATAATTCGCAATCATAACGTCTTTGGACAGACCTTTTGTATTAGAATTCAGCGCATCTATTAGACCTTGTTCCAATTCAGAAGGCTTATCACTCGTTATTGAATTTTCTTTCTGCGCACTCACAGCTGGCACCAACACCATACCAATCAATAGCATTGCCAAAACCAATATTCTTATACTCTTCATTTTCATTATTTTTACCTCTGTTTATCACCCTAGGAGGCAGGATCAGGCAAGCTTAAATATTCGCACAGCTAATCATGATAACTGCCTCATAGGGCGTGTTTTATGGAGTTCTGGTGGCATTGGGAAGCACTTCAAAACTCCATAAACTTCTCTTTCTTAACTCCTTATAAGTTTTATGTCCACTCTCTCTAACAATGCAATTTTCAAGCGGATTTTGAGTCTGGATTACTTTCCAATATTTTTATTGTTTAATGATTTGGCCATAAATTATTTATTTGAGTATTATGCCTCAACTCATATTCAAAAATACATATAAAAAAAAGGGGTATCTAATTTTAGGATATATAAGTCTTATTTACGTCAATGAATGATATATATCGTCTTTTTTATTTATAAATTGTCCAATTTTGATTATATTGGTGTGATCAATTAAAGAGTTTGAAGAATGGGAACTTACTGTTAATTGTGCATGCGCCTGCGTAAAACTGTTTTGGCTAATTGAAATATAAAAATATTAGATTTGTCGTTTTGTTGAAGTTTACGGGCTGTATCTCGCCATTAAAATAAAGGGAAATAATCCTTCTTTTTTCCTCAAGAGGCTGAAAACAAACATGCAAAAAGATATTATGTCATTTAGCTGTCTGGTAATCCAAGCCCTGTATTACTTCTTCCTGAACTTCCACACTCCATAAAGACAGATCAAGCTTCCCAGTAAACTAAAGCCTGGAGTAGAGTTATTTTTGCTCGAATTATTTTCACTTGAGCTATTTATGTTTGAAATATTTCCATTGTTAGGTTCAGAATCATCATTAGAATTATTAAGTCTTCCAGTATTTTTTTCTCTAGGTATGGACAAGTTTGGCGTTTCAGTAGCAACGTTTGGCACAGGATTATCTTCATACACGAATACCACAGGGACTTCCTTAAGTCCCATCTGGCTTGCTTTTGAGTCAAAGATCTTATATATTTCATCCATAAAAGGCTTTTCAACTTTCTCACTCTTGTTGATCCCTACCTTTAGAACACCATCAATGGTTACACCACATCCTGTTACTGGACCATTTGGATAGGAATACTTTGACATTTCATTGTCAAAATTTGCATTGATTTCCTCCATTATTTTGCCAAGAGTATCAATCCATTGGTCTCTCTCTTCCGAAGTTTCGAAAGCTGGTATACTTCCATATGCAGCAATAAAATTCGTATCCTTTTTCAGTTTATCAAGAGTTTCCGGACCAAAGGTAAGTGGTAAACGTTGTGAAGTGTTATCTGCGTTCTCAGAATTATTGTTACTTGAATTTTCCATAATGCCATCTCCGTTTTGGGAACAAGAGCCTGAAACACAGTTCCCTAAAATATTTACTAAAAGAACACATAATAGAATATATGATATTTTTAAGCCCATGTAGCTTCCTCTTAATTCAATATTTCTTTGAATATGACTAGACTTTATTAAAAATAAAGGAATAGTTAGTATGGATCAACTTTGAATAACGCATATTATGTTATTATGTTGCATTTTTTCAAAAGTGAACGGTACTAACAAAGTTTTCTAACTGCACGTTTATGTTTTAAGAGGATATACACCTAAATCATTGTGTATACCAGAAACTGGGGAAAATATCGAAGTCGAGTAGCCATTTGAAGAACGTGTTCCCACTCCTCCCCAGTGGATTCCCACAATCTTAGCACCGGTAGGACCACTTAAAATATATACAGGGGAACCGCTATCTCCACCGTCGCACCTATATGCTGCAATACATTGATTATATAAAGTTCGTCCAACACCGGAATCGTACCTGTATGTTCCGATCTCAGTAACATATCCATTTGTTTTTCCTGTTGTTATACCCGATTTAAAAACCATGTTTCCTACCTCGGGATCTCCATATGATACTACATTTCTTGTATGATCAGTATCATAATCATATATCACTGGTTTAACATTAGAACAAGGAACCCATGAGGCGTCTGCACGAGTGTTACTATATTTGGCTACTCTTCCTACTAAATTGGCACTCGATGCAGTGGGTTGATATACACTACTCCCAATAAATGGTGCAGCATGCTCAGCAATAACAAAACCTTTGGTTCCACTATCGGTTCTTGCAGCGAAACCAAGAGTTGACGTCGCAGAATAACCATTACCGTCTGAAACTATTTTTATGCCTCCAATTAATCCATAGGAAACCCATGAGCTAGTACGACTGGTTGGTACAGGAAAATCTCCATATGAAATTACTAGTGGAATATTCTTTACGCCAATTTCTTGTCCATATTTAGAAAATAGATTATAGATTTCATTTTCTTTGGTTTTATCCAGTTCTTGTCCTTTTTCGATTACAACCTTAAGAGCGCCATCAATAGTATAACCATAACCTATAACAGAACCATTTGGATAGAAATGCTTTGATATTTCCTTATCATAATTTTTATTAGCTTTAGTATATGTTTTGTTAAGCTTATCAAGCCACTGTTGTCTCTCTTCCGAAGTTTCGAAAGCTGGTATACTTCCATATGCAGCAATAAAATTCGTATCCTTTTTCAGTTCATCAAGAGTTTCTGGACCAAAGGAAAGATCCTTTTTAGTCGCATTTTCTTGTGCACTTGCAGCTGGTATCAACGCAATACTAGCCAGTAGCATTACTAACAAAAATATGCCTGTTCCACTTTTATTACACTTCATATTTATCCTCCTTATTATCCCAGGAGGCAGAATCAGGCAAGCTTAAATATTCGCACAGCTAATCATGATAACTGCCTCATAGGGCGTGTTTTATGGAGTTCTGGTGGCATTGGGAAGCACTTCAAAACTCCATAAACTTCTCTTTCTTAACTCCTTATAAGTTTTATGTCCACTCTCTCTAACAATGCAATTTTCAAGCGGATTTTGAGTCGGGATTACTTTCCAATATTTTTATTGTTTAATGATTTGGCCATAAATTATTTATTTGAGTATTATGCCTCAACTCATATTCAAATATACATATAAAAGAAGAGATTACTTGATTTTAGGATACATAAGTCTTATTTACGTTAATGAAAAATAAATATAATCTTTTTTGTTTATAAATTATCCAATTTTGACTATATTGGTGTAATCAATTAAAGAGTTTGAAGAATGGGAACTTACTGTTAATTGTGCATGCGCCTGCGTAAAACTGTTTTGGCTAATTGAGATATAAAAATATTAGATTTATCATTTTGTTGAAGTTTACGGGCTGTATCTCGCCATTAAAATGAAGGAGATTTAGCTCTTCTTTTTTCCAAAAATACCGAACTTGCAGATGAAAAATATTCTGCAATTAAATTTAATATTGAGTCTATCCAAAAACCATCATAATGTCAAAATGGTAGTTTTAATGTTGCTGTCTATAGTGGATTAGATAATGTTTTTGGATAGGCTCATTTGACATCTTAAGACCTCAGTAATGAAAATATTTTCAAAGGATTGTAACAAATTTGAAAATCTGGTCTTATCCGAAGGTTATTGATTTAACCTAGAAAAAAGATGAAAAGCCATTAAGTGTTTAGCGTAGTAGTCGTTCACGCTTCAGAAAAAACTGCGAGAAAAGCAACCACAGGTAGAGAACCGCTGCAATAATTATAGTCCTTAAGTATTTGCATTTTACTTTTAACCGGAAAGCACGAAAGAACTGGGCCCCTGCCTCCCCTATTCCGTGTTTTCTGTGCTTCCTGTGATTAACTTTTTACATAAATTGATGAATAAATTTTGGAGAGCGATGGAGAAATTTTGGCCTGTGATTACAGAATCACCGTTTTTTCCACTCATCGCATTCCTTCCACACACTCCTCATTTCCCTTTCCGGCATATGCTGCCGATTCTGCCTGTACCGGTGCGGTGAAAGTATCGGTAGCTTCCAGAATTGCATTAGTGATTCTATCCAGGAATTCCATAGCTCCCCTATATCCTACAGTAAGAATGCGCTGTGCACCAACTCTGTCATGTATTGGCAGGCCGACCCTTACAAGAGGGATGTTCCGGGCTTTTGCAATATATCTCCCATTGGAATTTCCTATCAGGATTTCCGGGTTACATTGGCTGACTGCATCGTTAAGAGTGTCAAAATCAATTCCATTCAGAACCAGAGGTTCGAGTTCAGGGTTTATTTTTTCAACTATTTGCCTGATTTTTGCTTCAAAATCCCTGCTTTTACTTCCTGTAGCTATCAGAACCGGGTTCATTCCGAGTTCCAGCATGAAAGTTGTAAGGCTAAATACAAAATCAGGATCTCCGTAAATCGCAGCTTTTACCCCATACAGGTACTTGTGCACATCAACCATAGCATCAAGGAGCCTGCCCCTTTCTTGCAGGTATTTTACAGGAATCGGACAGCCTAGAATTTTGACCAGCTCAGTGAAGAAACTGTCAGTATTTGAAAGCCCAATTGGGATTGGAACACTAGAACCGGGCACATCGTGTGATTCTTCCAGATATTTAACTGCTAAGTTCTTACTAACTATACCCAGGCCCAAGCTTGCCTGACTGTTTGGCATGTCAGCAATTTCGGAAAGTGAGGTCCCACCCTGCGCAATTTTTGGTAGATCTTCCCTTAGCGGAGCATCAAAGGTTTCGGAAATATCAGGCAGGAAAATATAACCTCCGGCCATAAGCTCAAAGACCTCTTTAAGTTCGCGTACATCGGCAGGAGAGAGGCTCTCAACAGGGATGACGTTAAGTTTTTCATTCGGGAATTTTTCGGCGCTCTCGTCTCCAGGTTTTTCCGCAAATGTCCTGACAATCGCATCCAGGGCTTTTATATATCCGCTTACATGGCTTTCCCCATAGCTGGGAGTGGAAACCGGAACAATTATAATATCTTTCTCAAGGTCATCTCCGATTCCTTCCTCTTCTTTGAACTCACGGACTATGGCAGGCACATCGTCCCCAATTGTTTCGGCAAGGCAGGTCGTAGCAACTCCGATTACTTTCGGGTTATATCTGTTAATTACATTTCTCAGTCCTTTTTTCAGGTTTTCCCTGCCTCCGTATACTGCTCCTTTTTCACTGAGTGAACTTGATGCAATATCCACAGGTTCCCTGAAGTGGTGGGCAAGATGCAGACGCATATAGGTACTGCAGCCCTGAGAACCATGGTAGAGAACCATAGTATTCTCAATTCCCTTAAAAGCAAGGGCACTTCCCATGGGCTGGCACATAACACAGGGGTTCACAGTTGTATAGTTTCTTTTCGTCATCTCAATACCTCCTCATACCTGACTTTCAACTGCAGCCTCGGATTTCTGGTGCAAAAATTTAGGTTTCAGGTGTATACCTTTACATTCAGTTGCATGATTTTCCTCGGAAATCCTTTCTTTTACTACCGCTTTTTTGATTTTGACTGATTTCTTTTTCGATTCTGCTGCTACTGCCGCTTTTTCGATCTTACCTGATTTATTCTCCGGTTCCACTGCTTCGGGTATCAGTGCCCGCTGCCTGACAGCTTTCCATACAGGGCTGCTGATGGAAGCATCCACCTCCTGCACAAAGTTTACAAAGCCATCAAAACCTTCGAACTCCACCACCCTGTCGTGGTTGAAGTCACAGAAAGCAATGCCAAGCTTGTATGCAATGAATCTCTCCTTTACGCCTGCAACCATCAGGTCAGCTTTCTGTTTCACGAGCAGTTCGGCAAGTTCAAGGGGGTTTGCATCGTCAACAATAACCGTTCCATCCCTTACCGAATAACTGATCTGCTCGTAATCTTCTTTTTTCCCGGTCTGAGTCCCGATAATAACGACTTCCATGCCAAGTTCGGCAAAGCCTTTGATAAGCGTGAGAGCTTTTGCAGGCCCTCCCATGTAAATAGCAGCCTTTTTTCCTTTGACTCTTTCTCGAACCCTGGAAATCTCAGGCATTATACGGTTTATTTCGGTTTCCAGGATTTGTTCTGCATGTTGTTTCATCTTCTCAGAGCCAAAGTAATCCGCAGTTTTCCGTAGAGCCAGGGAAATATCTTCAATTCCGAAGAAACTCACATTTAAGTAGGGAATTCCATATTCTATCTGCATCCATTTTGCAAGATAGGTCATGGACCCACTACACTGGACGAGGTTAAGGTCAGCTTCTGCTGCTCTTGATATGGTTTTTGCGGTTGAGTCCCCTGTCATTGAGACTATGACCTCAATCCCCATCTGTTCAAAAAGAGGTTTTATGAGCCAGACATCTCCGGCCACATTGAAATCCCCTAAAATGTTAATCTTCGGCTTTATGGTTTCAGGGGACCTGGGTGCTTTTTTAGCAGTTGGATCTTCCGGAGGTTTTTTAATCAGCTTTTTTAAAGCATCACAAGCAGCCTTGTATCCGTCGGACTTGTTGCCTTTGAAACCTTCGGATTTTACAGGGATTACAGGAATGTTGTGCTTTTGGCTTGCAGTTTTGCATACGGACTCAAGGTCGTCACCTATAATTCCGACAATGCATGTGGAATATACAAAAACAACAGGAGGATGGTAGAGTCCAACCAGTTCGTCGATTGCGCTTGAGAGTTTCGTCTCTCCTCCGAAGACCACATCGAGTTCTTTCATATCCGTACTGAAGCTGGTGCGGTTAGTTTCAATCCCGCTGGATTTTGCACCTCTTATATCCCAGGTATAGCCTGCACAGCCAATTGGACCGTGGACCAGGTGAATGGCATCAGTTACAGGGTTTAAGACAACCCTGGCCCCCGAATAAACACAGGCTCGCTGGCTAATAGCTCCTGCAAGAGAGTTATTATCGCAGGCAAGAGGAATTTCCTGTCCGTTTTCCTGTTTTCTGGTAATATATGGCTTCCTTTCTTCTAGAGTATCCACTATTCCAATTTTCTCTTTCATTTCCTTCACTCCCCTCTGCTATGGTTTTTCAGGTTTGCAGCGGCAGTTTACCAGTTATTCTGCTAATTTTTTGAAAATATGATTTACTGGATGGTTTCAAGCAGCCAGTCCGGAGCATCCCTGTCTTTCCTATCAAGCAGGGTATTTCCTATACGCTCTACCAGTCTTGCAGCTCCCGCGTATCCCATGATCGGGAAGTAGTGCAGGTTTGCCCTGTCCATAATCGGGAAACCTACCCTGACCAGAGGCACATCCTCTGCCCTTGCTATGAATTTCCCGTAGGTATTGCCGATAAGGAGATCCACAGGCTTTCTCTTGATTATCTGGTGAAGGGTAAACAGGTCTCCTCCGGAAATTACATCAGCCTCAGGGTACTCAGGACCTATGAGTTCTTCGACCTCTTTTTCAAATTCCGAATTCTGAGTTCCTGTAAGTACTACAGCAGGTTCCATACCCATTTCCATCACAAGACTGGTCAGACCTGTAAGAATATCTGGATCCCCGTAAATGGCTACTCTTTTCCCATGGTAGTGGGGATGAGCATCAGTCATCATATCCACAAGCCTACCCCTCTCATCTTCAATTTCGGGAGGGATTGCCACATTAGCAAGTTTTGCCGCATTCATTACGAAACGGTCGGTGTTCTTGATTCCTATAGGAACGGGCCCTATTTTTGCAGGGACTTTGTAGCGGTTTTCAAGGATCTTTGCAGCCGAGCCTCCTGCCATCCTGCAGAGAGCAATTGTCCCAACTGAGTTTGCGGAATCCTCTATGTCTCCTACCGGAGTCCCACCTTTTGGATACATCTCGGGTTCTCCGGTAAGGGGAGCGTCAAATACGTCGGTTGTATCGGGAAACACAATGCTGGAAATTCCCATAATTGAGAGTATGCGTTTCATTTCCCGTATGTCCCCAGGTTCTACAAACCCTGGAATGAGGTTCAGTTTCCCGTTTGGTTTGCTCTTTTTGGCAAAGGTAGTTACAAAAGCCTTTACCATGTTGTCATAACCCGTAATATGGGTACCCACGTAACTGGGGGTAGATGCTGCACAGATCTTAATAGAAGGGTCAATGAGTTCTTGATCCTTTACATCTTCTAAGATAACCCCTACGTCGTCACCTATTGTTTCGGCTACGCAGGTAGTGTGAATAGCAATTACTTCGGGTTTGTATATTTCAGTCAGGTTTACGAGAGCTTCCTTAAGGTTTGCAGCTCCTCCAAAGACTGCAGTTCCTTCAGAAAAACTGCTGGTAGTTGCCAGTGCGGCTTCCCTGTAGTGCCTGCTTAAACACATACGCAGGTAAGAGAGGCATCCCTGGGACCCATGACTGTGCGGCATGCAGTTATGTACACCAAGAGCTGCATAGACTGCGCCTATTGGCTGGCAGATTTTTGCAGGGTTAATGGTTACTGCTTCTCTGGTTACTTCTTCACATGAAGTATAGTCAAGCATTTTTATCACCTCTTACTTTTTGCCCCTCAGTCCACTTCTGCAGCTTTCCAGGGAGGGCGTATGAACCTCCAGGTCGGGCTGTGCAGGGCCATATCAATGTCCCGTGCGAAGTTCAAAACTCCGGAAAAGCCTGTATACCTTCCACTGTAATCGTACGAATGGATCTGCCTTGACGGAACTCCAAGCTTCTGAGCCCAGTACTTATCCTTGATCCCGGAGCAGAAGATATCAGGTTTAAGGGTCTTTACAAGGACCTCAGTCTCGTGATGGTTAAGATCATCGATAACAATGGTGCCGTCTCCCGCATCCGGGAAAAGACCCTCATATTCCATAAGCCCGATTTTCGTTTTCAGCTCTTCAATCCTTTCCGGACTGACTGCAGGTTTGATATTTTCGTCCCTTTCGTAGTGCACGTCCTCAAGCATTGAGCCAAGAGCATTCTCCTTAATCTGGGGTATGATCTGCCTGCCTTCGTAGTCGTCTCTGTGGGCGAACTGATAACCTGCAACAATCACTTTCATGCCGAGTTCTTCGAAGAGGTTCTCATAGTGGTGACTCCTGGAGCCTCCGGAATAGATAAAGGCGGTTTTTCCCTGGAGTTTCTGTCTGTACCTCTCGATTTCATCTTTATACTTTGCTTTTTCTTCGGCAATGGTTTCTTCAGTTTTTCTTGTAAGTTCCGGATCGTCAAAATATTCTGCCATCTTTCTAAGGGATTTTTCAGTACCTTTGGTGCCTATGTAATTGACCTTCAACCACGGGATCCCGTACTTCTCTTCCATCATGCGGTTCGTGTAGTTTATAGAGCGGTGGCAGAGCAGTATGCTGAGCTTTGCTCTGTGAGCCTGTGAAATTTTATGGAATGAACCGTCTCCGGTCAAACTAGAGACAATTCTGTACCCGATTTTTTCAAAGATCGGCTGGATCTCCCAGAGGTCCCCTCCTATATTGTATTCTCCGAAGATGTTGATGTCAAAAGGTGTTGGATTTTCAAGTTCTTCGGTCCCAATCAGGTGTTCCATCAGGGCATTGCTCGCGATGTGGTGGCCTGCCGACTGGCTAACTCCCCTGTACCCTTCGCACCGGGCGGGGATTATCTTGATCCCGTGTTCGTTTTCAGCTTCTCTGGCAACAGCTTCGATGTCGTCTCCGATAAGCCCTACGGGGCAGGTTGCGCAGATGGTGATAGCTTCGGGGCTGAAAATTTTCACAACTTCGTCAATAGCTTTTTTGAGCTTCTTCTCTCCCCCAAAGACGATATCGGTTTCCTTCATATCAGTGCATACGCAGTAATTCATGAAGTTGTCTCCGCCTTCCTCTGCCTTTGCAAGGTTTCGCCTGGTCCCCCAGGTGAAGTAAGCACAGCCTATGGGGCCGTGAACCAGGTGGACCATGTCTTTGATCGGCCCGAAGACCACACCCTTGGTACCTGCAAAGGCACAACCGCGATTTGTGAGGATGCCGGGAATTACCTTATCGTCAGCTTCTATGTGCTGTTCGGTGGAACAGTCCCTGACAACTATGTGTTTTCTCCTGTTCCTTGCAGCTTTTTCCGGGAGCACCTTCAGCATGTTATCCACAAGGTTTTGTTTGTCTTCAATTCCAGAATCTATTTCTGCTCCCATTACATCAACTCCTTATTTACGGTCGCCTCTCCGCTTTCTCCAGTTCGGATGCGGATTGCTTCGGTAACGTTTGACACGAAAATCTTTCCATCTCCTGCATTTCCGGTCTGGTTAACCTCTATGATTTTCTGGACCACATCATTTACGTTTTCGTCATCCACAACGATGGTGAACATGCGTTTTGGAATGAAACGAATACAGGTCTCAGCTTCCTTTTCCGGGTCTGGCAGAGGTGGATTAAATTCAAAGCAGAGCCCTCTTTGTTTCCCGCGGCCCATAACCCTTCTTACAGTAAACGAAGGAAAGCCGCATTCAAGCAGGACATCCTTAGTTTTCTGGACTTTATTCATCCTGATAATTGCAGTAATCTCTTTCATTGGATTTTCCTCCGAAAATCCGGCTTTAGAGTCCTGGTTTTCCAGTCCTTATGGTATAGGCTTCTTCCACAGGGTTTACGAAGATTCTACCGTCTCCGAATTTTCCGGTTCTGGCGGACTCCATTATGGTCTTTATAGCCTTGTCCTTATGTTCGTCTTCTACCACAAGCATGAGCATGGTCTTCTGCAGTTCATCGTAGTTGATGTCTGCTATATGGATCCCTTTCTGCTTTCCTCTTCCGAAGACTTCCATTTTTGTAAGGGAAATGCAGCCCTCTTTTTCAAGGCTCTCGATAACTTTAGTTTCCATGCCTGGCCTGATGATTGCGCGTATCATTTGCATCTTTTCATCTCCTCTGCATCTCAGCAATCACAACTCAACAATTCCAAATTCTACCATCATGGCTTCTAACTCTTCCATGGGAAGCGGGGTTGGGATGGCGAGTTTGGTGTTGTTTTGGACGTTGTTGGCAAGGGCCAGGTACTCTTTTGCCTGGTCGGATTCGGGGTCGAAGTCGATTACAGTTTTCCTGTTGATTTCTGCTCTCTGGACAATATTGTCCCTGGGCACGAAGTGGATTAAGTGACTTCCTAGTTTCTGTGCGAAAGCTTCGAGGAGTTCACGCTCTCCATCCACCTTCCTGCTGTTACAGATGATACCCCCCAGACGGGCTCCACCCTTGGCAAACTTAGCAAGTCCTTTACAGATGTTATTTGCAGCATAGATAGCCATCAGTTCTCCACTGGCAACTATGTAAATCTCTTTGGCTTTTCCTTCTCGGATAGGCATTGCAAATCCACCGCATACGACGTCACCAAGTACGTCATAGAACACGTAGTCAAGGTCCTCGGTATATGCTCCAAGGTTTTCGAGCAGTCCTATTGAAGTGATAATTCCCCTGCCTGCACATCCTACACCCGGTTCAGGCCCTCCAGATTCCACACACTTTATACCGCCAAAGCCCGGCTGCAAGACAGTCTCAAGATCAACTCCTTCATCCCCTTCACTCCTCAGAGTATCAAGTACAGTCTTCTGGTTCAGACCACCAAGCAGCATTCTGGTTGAATCTGCTTTCGGGTCACATCCTACAAGTAAAATTTTGTTGCCCATGGTCGAAAGGGCCGCAGTAAGATTTTGCGTGGTGGTGGATTTTCCAATTCCACCTTTTCCGTAAATTGCTATCTGTCTCATCTTTTCCTTGCTCCTTAACTATTTCTTCGGCACAGGAAGCCGGTAACCGTTGTACCATGTAATTGTATATATAACTTTCTGTTCATTGAAAGATACGGTATCAATAATTGCCTTTGTTTGCGAGCTTTGGGAAAGGGTTAATAAACAATTTCCTGTAAATTGAGAGCTGAAACTAATAACAGGAAGACTATTTCATGATTCCCGAAGCTTCTTATGATGTACTCGTTGTTGGTGCAGGTCCTGCAGGTTCTACAGCCGCCATGTACGCCGCAGAGAATGGTGCCTCGGTGCTCCTTCTTGATAAAAAAAAAGAGATCGGCAGTCCTATTCAGTGTGCTGGCTTCCTTCCTGATGCTTCGGAAGTCCAGGCCCTGCTCCATGAAGCCAGGCTTCCGGATACACTGAAAACCTACCCTGAATCTTGTGTGCTGCAGAGGACTGATACTCAGCGTATTATCACTCCAAACTGCAATATAAAAGAGTTCGCTGTCAGGGGAACAGTCCTTGACCGACTCAGGTATGACCAGTTCCTTGCCGAGCAGGCAGCAAGAGCAGGAGCTGAACTGATGGTCAAAACCCGCGTAACGAAAATTGAGGGAACAACTGTTGAAACATCAGGAGCCTTTGGGAAACACAGAATTAAAGCAAAAGCGATTATCGGAGCTGACGGTCCCAACTCTTTTGTAGCAAAATCAAAAGGTCTTGCCCTTAAGCCAGAATCAAGGGAAATCTCGGTTGCTCTCGAATACCAGGTCAGGAATGTGGATATTGATCCCTCTTCCCTGGAAATGTATTTTGGAAAGGATTTTGTGCCTGGCGGCTATGCATGGATTTTTCCCGAAGGCCAGGACCGAGCAAATGTAGGAATCGGGATTCGAAGCGGTATGGCTGAGAAAGGGATCTCTGCAAAAGAATACCTGCACTGTTTTATGCTGAATCACCCGCTTGCAGGACCAAAATTGAAGAACTGCATAATTATGAACATTATTGCAGGCATTATCCCTGTAAATGGCGCTCCGGAAAAGACTGCAACTGAAAACACGCTGATTGTAGGGGATGCAGCAGGCCAGGTTTTTGCTACAAACGGAGGTGGGATTCCTCCTGCAATGATTGCCGGAAAAGTAGCAGGAGAAACTGCAGCCGAATTTGCAGCAGGAAAATGCAAGCTTGAAGAATACGACCACCGCTGGCGAGCCCAATTTGGAAAAGCACTTGAGACTTCGGTGCAGGCAAGACAGCTCATGGATGGGATTATGAGGTCTGATACTCTAATGAATGCAGCTTTTAAACTTATTTCTTCTGAACAGATGAAAGTCATGCAATGCGGGAAACTTCCGGGACCCGTAAAACTTGGACTCCAGGCATTGAACCGGGGAAAGAAGTAACTGGGATGTAAATACTGAGAAAAAATAAGCTATACGAAAAATTAAAGAAAGAAGATAGATGCACAAAAGAAAGAGAAAAATTGATGCGCAAAGTGGGAAAGAACGATAAGTACACAAAAGAAAGGAAAAGACAGTAGGTGCATAAAGTAGGAAAAAAGCAGGTGCATAAAGTAGGAAAAGAATCATAAGTGTACAAAAAATAGAAATTAATACCCTTTAAGGAAATAAAGGAAAAATATTAATATTTAGGGAGAAACACGTAAAAATTAGATTTATTTAGTAAACGGCAAGTTAGACTCAGTACCAAAACCTAGTGATGAATTTAAAGTTCAAAATCACTAGATTTTGTAATTAGTCATAATCCTTGTGACATAACATAAAAATTGAAGTCTTTAGATGTCGAATATTGATTTTGATGATAACTGGACTCTTCTTGCTAACTCAGGTCTTCAATTAAAAAATACGAAAATCACTGGATTTTGGAACAGAGTCGGCAAGTTAGGGAAAAGAATAATTAAAGTTTAAGTCTCCTACTTTACATTTCTGCTTCTTCTACAATGGATTTTTCTCTCTGATCTTCGGCTTTTGTTTTGGATACCCCCATCTTTCTTAGTTCGGTTTCTGCGTCTTCTTTATTGTACTTTGCTTCCGGATAGACAGGCCGGATCTCAAGGGCTTTGTCAAAAGAGGCAATGGCTTCTTCATACCGTCTGAGAATTACATATTCAAGCCCTCTGAGGTTCCATACTCCTGCAAAATCAGGTTTCAGCTTAAGGACCTTATCGAAATACTCAATCTTTTTTTCTGGATCGGTTTCACTGGTCGCAAGCCTATACCACTCCTCTGCAGTTTTACCCTCAATTTTCTTTTTGAATAAGCTGTCAAGAAATCCCAATAGTATCACTCCCATTTAGAAGATTGGCCTAGGATGTAGAAATAGATGATTCTTCTTTTAGCAGGAGTAGCAAAAAGGAAGGGAAAAAAAGGAAAGAAAAGGAAAAGAAAGGAAGAAAAGAAAGGAAGAAAAGAAAGGAAAGAAAAGGAAATCAAAACCGGGAACAAAAATAATATGACATACATAAGAATATCAAATCAAAATATCGGAATGTAAAATTGAGATAAAGATGTAAAATTGAGATAAAAATGTTAGATTAAAACAGAAACTGTTAAAACATTGAAAATAATATTTAGAATGCAGAATATTAATAAGTTAAAATAGGTTAAGCTGTTTAAAAAAGAAAAAATTAAGAAGCTTACTGTGAAAGCATCTGCGTTTCATTAAGTAAGCTTCCAAAGTCTGAAGTAATCATCACTTTGGTGATGTTTCCTGAGGTAGTTACATTGTAGGTTACTCCGCGTTCGGTGGAGTTTACCTGCATAGCATTGATCTTTTGAGTAAAGTTGGACTCAGGATTGAGGTAAAGTGAAGTCTGCCTGTAACTGCCGTCATCCAGTTTCCTGAGGTCCGTGTAAAACTGATCGGCCGGAATAGTGGAGTTATTTGTTTTCATGGCCAATTCCTGGTAGAGGCTTCCTTCAGGACTCACCTGGTTCACGAGATTATTGTATTCAGTTGAAGCAGTTGCATTTCCTTCCAGTATGTCAATTACGTCCTGTACGCTCTGGCGAGAGCCAAGGATTACAGGGTTACCGACAACATTCCAAATGTCATAAGTATTGTTTGTCCTTGCAAGGAGACTATAGTTATCGTACTGGACTGCTCCCCAGGGCATTAAGATTTTCTGCTCCGGAATCTGATGGAGTTCGAACCCGTTACCATCAGCATAACGCGCCCCATAACGTTTGGTTACGTCTGCCCCATATAGAGAGTACATCATTGTTTCGTTCCCAAAGACCTGTTCAAATGGAGTTCCTTTCGTTTTCTGCAGGTCTACATATGAGGCACTTACTACCCCTTCAGGGGACAGATTTAGTCCGTCGGCAATGGAGTTGAATTCATGGTGGACCTGCCTGCCAGGAATTTGAGAAAAAGCGATCGTATCATTTCCTTCTACATTTCCGGGAGAAGAAACATTATCACTCTTATCTTTGTTTGAGTTATTACCTGAAAAGAGGAGCGCACCGACTGACAGAAGCATTGTTAATGCTAAAAAAACAGCCAGATACTTCTGGTTTTTCTTTGCTGGGTCCTTTTGTTTCATCAATGAAACCTCATAACGTAAAGTTAATTTTTCTGACAGTAGAGATCATGCACTTGATATCTAAATATATTGGCTTAAACATTCTGACAGTAGAAATTATACATCTGATATCTAAACGTATCGGCTTAAACATACTGGTTTGAGATTTGTGGAGGTAAGAAGTTTTCCTGAGATTCTTCTCATAAAACCGAATACAGGATTTTAGATCGGTAATCTGGTTTAAACTGGAGTTGTTTACCGCGAATGGATATGCCGCTTTTTCACTCAAGAGTGAGGATTTTGAGCATGTTTGTGCCTCCGGGTTTTCCTGAAGAAGGTCCCTGAGTGAGAACAACAATGTCTCCACTTTTTACAAATCCCATTTCTTTGGCTTTCTCAGTAGTCTCTTTTTCCCAGCTTTCAATATTTTCATTTACAACAACGGGATAAACGCCATAGGATAAAGAGAGGAAGCTGCAAGTTCTCGGGACACGGGTAAAAGCAAGGATCCAGGTTTCAGGCTTGAAGCGCGAAATCCTGCGGGGAGTTGCTCCGCTTCGAGTCGGGGTCAGTACAGCTGCAACCGGCAATTTTTGCAGGGCTTCATGCACCTGAAGAGGTATTACCTCGTCAACTGACATTTCTTTTGCAGCTATGCCCTTAATAATAGTGTCAAGTCCCCATTTTGTCCTGGAACGCCATTCTTCTGTAGTTTTTGCAATCTTTGCCATCATTTCGACAGCTTCCACAGGATAATTGCCAACTGCCGTCTCTTCCGAAAGCATAACTGCATCCGTGCCATCGAGTATTGCGTTAGCAACATCAGTTGCCTCTGCGCGGGTAGGTCTTATATTGTCAGTCATTGAAGCCAGCATTTGAGTAGCTGTAATTACCGGAATTCCAAGAAGCTTTGCACTTTGGATAAGTTCCTTCTGGACTGAAGGAACTTCCTGGATAGGAATTTCTACCCCGAGGTCTCCTCTGGCAACCATGAGAGCATCGGTTTCTCTTAGAATTTCCTGAATATTCTCTACAGCCTGCCTGCGCTCAATTTTAGCAACAATATATACGGACTTTCCTCTAGCTGCAACAAAATTCCGAACCTTACGAATATCTTCCACACTTTCTATGAAAGAAATGCTGAAAGTGTCAACTCCCTCACTCAGGGCAAACTCAAGAATTTTAAGATCCTTTCCAGTTATAGGATCAACTAAGATCTTTGTCCCTGGTAGATTTAACCCTTTATGAGAATAGAGCTGCCCTCCGATAACAACTTCACAAAGAACATCTTTTCCCGAGATTTCCAGGCAGCGAAGCTGGATAAAACCATCACTTAAGTAAATAAGGCTCCCTGGAACCACACTTTCCGGAAGCTGCTTGTAGCTAACAGAAATGCGTGTCTCGTTTCCGAGAATCTCTTCAACAGTAAGGGTTACAGGATTTCCTTTATGGAGTAAGATAGGTTCTTTTTCCAGTTTGCCTATACGGATCTTCGGGCCTGGAAGGTCAGCGAGAATTGCAATTGTTCTGTCAAGCTCCTCTGCAACTTTACGAACTCTCCGAATTACTTCGCTATGGCTTTCAAAGCTCCCGTGGGAAAAATTGATCCTTGCAACATTCATGCCAGCAAGCACGAGTTCCCTGATAATTTCCTCGGAAGAGGAAGCAGGGCCTATGGTGCAGACAATCTTTGTTTTATGGTCCGGAATTTGCATATTTTCACGGCCTTTAATGCAACCTTTTCAATGCAGCCTTTAGAATTCTTATTGGATCTGCTGCAATCATTTCTAAAGGCTCTTTTACAGTCTTTATTATTTACCCTTATAGATCTTAAGGGCATCTTCGACGCTTGCGCCTTCAACCGTTATTGCATAGACAGCATTGCACATGCGGACAGCCTCATCAAGAGGCTTCTGGTGAATATTTCTTCCGGTTGCATTTCCCTGCGCTCCGGAAATATGAATCTGGTCATAGAGCTTTTTCAGGAAGGTTTCAGCTTCGTCGCTTGTACCACCTGCACAAACTACTCTTGTACGCCCTGCGGCTCTGATAGCTTCCTTAAAGATCTCGGCAGACTTTTCCCCTTCTTTTTTCGGATAATTGACCTTTACAAAGTCCGTACCAAGGCAGGCTCCGACTCCTGTTGCTCCTGCAATCAAATGTGGGTCCTTCTCGTCTTTCACAGCTTCACCGCGTGGGTAAATCCAGAGTACAGACAACATGCCATGCTGGTGAGCATCGTAAATTACCTGAGCAGCCTGAACAAGCATTTCAGCTTCGAATTCGCTGCCAAGATAGATTGTATATCCTACACCAACAATCTTAAGTCCGCTGTTTTCCTTAAACTCAACGACCTGGTCAACGTCATACCAGAGGTTGCTAAAAGGATCAGCCTGCGTTGTCTCGACAAGATTGGTTTTGGAGTTTACCTTTACAAGATACGGTACGTCCCTGTAGTCCATACCATAGCGGGAAATGAGCCCAAGCTGGGTTGCAAAAATTCCGATTTTTGCCTGGGATGCTATCCTGAAAAGGTGTTCTGGATCAGCATCGTCCTCAGGTACTCCTTCTCCGTAAAAATCATCGTTAAGATGCTCTACCTTCTGGTCGCCTGCAAAAAGCATTAGCCTGCCGGTTCCCCGGGTCATCTCTATATAATTGTTCACGTACGTTTCACGCATTGCTTTTGGGACATCCAGAGGTACGATTACATCCTCTTTATTAATCGAAATCATGTGTATAAACCTCAGTTTTATTGAATAGTAATTAGTTGGATGATAGTAATACTGTTAAACTGTATTTATGTATTATCTATAATTTTATTATCTATAATTCTTCTTACTACCTTATCCCGTTCTGGAAATTTATAAATTTTTCCACTGAGTGTTGGTAAATCATTCAGGAATCAAATTTGTTAACATTTCCCTGAAACTTCTGACTCGTCAGGTGATTTATAAAAATAAATGTAACTATTCAGGGTATAGTTAGCGGCGCTCCTTTGAGCGCCGCGAGAATACCCTCTAAAACAGGTAAACCATTCTTTCTTATTGTTGAAATATATGCTCTAATTCTGCAGAAAGCTTCCGCTCCTCGTGCAGTTCTGAAAGTTCCTGATATTTTCTGCTGTAGCTTCATCATCCTGACATCTCTTTCTGCTTGATTATTCTCAAACGGAACTTTCAAGTCTGTCAGGAATCTCAGAATCTTTTCTTTATGTTCTATAAACCTATCAAGCAGATTCCTTGCTTTGGTTTTTGGATTCTTACCACGTTTTCCTCGTTTTTCAGGATTTAAAGAAGGTGGATTTTCTTCAATTCCTTTCGCGACTACAGCATTGAACCTTTTTTCTAATGCCTTAACTTGTTCAAAATCTAGATTTTTGACCTGCTCTTTACACTCATCAGCATACTTTTTCATTTCAGACAACAGCTCATTCATATCTTTAGCCCATTGCTGTTTATAATTCTCTTCAATTCCAGTAAGTTCTCTCTGGAGATGAACATTGCAAAGAGCATGATCACAATTATAACTGTTGTAAGGTTTCCATCCATCGTGAACTGCTACCCCTTTAAACTCTGGAAGAATTCCCATAGCATCAATAGCTTCGGATCCTCTTTTTGCATGAGTAAAATAACAGGTGTATTTGTCAGTAGAAGCTACATGAAGCCAATGTCTTTTTCCT